>JAKAPB010000175.1 GCA_021823045.1 Actinomycetes bacterium
AGGGACTGATACACCTCCTCCGACATCATAGGCAGGAGTGGTGCGCAGAGTTGGGTTAGGGTCACTAGCACCGTGTGTAGGGTGTCGTAAGCGTCGCCTTTATCACTGGCGGCCTCTCCGGCTTCATCCTTACTCCTCCAAAAACGTTCCCTTGAACGTCGGATGTACCAGTTGTTCAATGCGTCAAGGAATGACTCGACCAAAGCGGTGGCCGCCGAGAGGTCGAAGTCGTCCATCGCCTTTGTTACCTGTTCGACAAGAAGGGAAGTCTTTGACAGGATGTAGCGATCCAGGAGACCCTTCTGATTCCAACGGATTTCACCGCTGATCCCATCGATCTCCGCATAGAGACAGAGGAAGTAGAAGGCGTTCCAAATTGGATTGATGATCCTCCTGGTCACGTCGACCATCGCAGCGCGCTCCAGTATCATCTCTTGACCGCGCAGTACAGATGATGACAACAAAAACCAGCGCATGGCGTCTGCGCCTATCTCTTCAAAGATCGCCCAGGGGTCTGGATAGTTCTGAAGCCTCTTGGAAAGTTTTCGTCCATCAGAGCCGAGTAGCACTCCGTGGGCCATGCAATGCTTGAAAGGTGGCTTGTCGAATATGGCCACCGAAAGGACGTGCAGGGTATAGAACCATCCCCTGGTCTGCCCGATGTATTCAACTATGAAATCTGCGGGAAAGTGATCCTCAAAGGGTGCTTTGTTCTCAAACGGATAGTGCAACTGAGCGTATGGCATCGACCCGGATTCAAACCAACAGTCCATGATGTCACTTACCCTGCGCATCATTGACTTTCCGGTTGGGTCGTCGGGATTGGGCCTGACGAGCTCGTCGATCGCCGGGCGATGCAGGTCATCCGGTTTGACGCCGAAGTCCGCTTCGATCTCGGCTAATGAGCCGTATACATCGATCCTCGGATAGTTGGGATCGTCCGATTTCCAAACCGGGATAGGCGTTCCCCAGTAGCGATTCCTGGTGATCGACCAGTCCCTGGCGCCTTCGAGCCACTTACCAAAAGCGCCGTCTTTTACGTGGCCGGGAACCCAGTCAATCTCCTGGTTCTTTTCCAAAAGGCGGTCCTTCAGGGCGGTCACCTTGATAAACCATGAACTTACCGCTTTGTAGATCAGCGGCGTATCGGTCCTCCAGCAGTGTGGATAGGAGTGGTCGTATGACTCTTGTCTGAATAGAACTCCCTTTCCCTTTAGCTTTTCTATCAAGTAGGCATTAGCCTCAAAGACCTGCATCCCCGCTATGTCGCCCATCTCGGCGGTGTAGCGGGCTCGGTCGTCGACAGGGCAGACCAGCGGAATGCCGGCCGCTTCGCAGGCAATTTGATCCTCTTCGCCGAAACCTGGTGCCATCTGAACGGCGCCTGTTCCTTCGTCGATTGCCACGAACTCCGTTGCAATTACCCTAAAGGCACCCGGAATCTCCTTGAAATATTCGAAGATCGGCTTGAAGCGCCGCCCAACCAGATCGGCCCCTTTGAAGCGAGCGACTTCGGTACCTCCTTCGAGTTCCGTCTGGTAGTGCTCCTTTCGGGACTCGGCGATTATGTAAGTCTTCGACGCTAATTCGATGGCGAGATAATCGATCTCAGCCCCTACCGCCAGGGCGAGATTGGAGGGCAGAGTCCACGGAGTCGTGGTCCAGGCGAGTACCCTAGGTGACCCGGCGATCTCCTTTATCGGACAGCTAGGGTCACCGAGCAGCTCGAACTCGACTGTTACCGCCGGGTCGATCCTACTGCGATAGGAGTTATCCTGCCTCGTTTCGAAGTTAGAGAGCGGAGTTTCGCACTCCCAGCAGTATGGCAGGACCCTGTAGCCTTCGTAGGCGAGGCCCTTTTTATAGAGTTCTTTAAAGGCCCAGATCACGGACTCCATGAACGTGATGTCCATCGTCTTGTAGTCGTCGTAGAAGTCGACCCATCTGGCCTGCCTCGTTACGTATCTGTGCCACTCGTCGGTCGTTCTGTATACCAGGGAGCGACAGTGATCGTTGAATTTTCCAATTCCTAAAGCTTCGACCTCTTGACGTCCACTAACCCCAAGCTCCTTCTCGGAGGCCATCTCCGCCGGGAGCCCGTGGCAGTCCCATCCGAATCGACGTTCGACCCTCCTGCCTCGCATGGTCTGATACCTCGGAATGGCGTCCTTTACGAACCCGGTAAGGAGGTGGCCATAGTGCGGTAGTCCGTTTGCAAACGGGGGTCCGTCGTAAAAGACAAATTCGTTACTTCCTGCAGGATTCTTTTCTACTGAGGCTTCGAAGGTTTTGTCCCGCTCCCAAAAGTCGAGGATCTTCTTTTCTATAGCTGGCAGATCCAGTTGGCCCTGAATATGCGGGTAGAAATGGGTATTTTTATTATCGGCTGAGTCAATTCGACGCTTGGTCATTCGTCCAGGATAGTCTGCGGTTGTCAATCGTCATTGTGCTGGCATAACTTCATGCTGCACGGGGTTTAGATAAGGCGATTAAGGTATAGCACGCGTTCTAGCTATGGCCATATATTCTGGTGTGCTGGTTCGGACGCCTAAGTCACTAATTTTGTGGCTACTGTGGCCATCATGTGGTGACGCATACAACAGAGGGGACCTCAGGTAGAAGTTGGAAAAGAGCACCAAGGACAAGACCCAACCTAGCGGGAATGGGTCGAGTGACAGCGCCGACGTCGTTCTTCCATCGCTGGCCGAATTGACCGACGAGGAGCTCGAGGCTCTAAGCGATGAGGAGTTTTTAGCCGGACAGGGCGAACTGCTGCTAGCGGAGAAGAACCTGCTTCTTGAACAGGCGGCAAGTCTCAAGCTGGAGGCTGAGCGTCTGGCCCAAGAAGCTGAGCCGGGAGAGGTTCAGTTTGACGAGGAGTCCGGTGAAGGCGGGACCACTACGGTTGACCGGGAGCGCAATTTAGCCCTGGCCGCCCAAGCCCGAGCGGGAGTCGACGAGATCGACGAGGCGCTTAGGCGAATGGCCGGCGGACACTATGGGGTGTGCGCTAACTGCCACACACCCATTCCGAGGGCAAGACTCAGGGCCCTTCCCTATGCTCGTCTTTGCGTAAAGTGCAAGGCGGGCGGCCTTTCTGCGCTTCGTTAGTAAGGAGGAGGGTGTCGCAAGGCAAGCTTTTTGGGCTTAAGCGTTGGCTGCTCGTCGGCTCGGTTACCGCTGCAGTAGTCGCAGTGGATCAACTCTCCAAGAGCTGGGCACAGTCGCACCTGGCGTCCCACAGCATCTCAATCTTTGGGCCAGTCAAGCTGAGGCTCGAATACAACACCGGCTTCGCCTTCTCACTGGGCCGGGGGCATCCCTATATAATTGCTATGTTCGTTCTACTCGCCCTGGCTGTGCTCGCTTACGCAACCTTTAAAGTTGCAAAGACGACGATGCTAATTGGGATAGCGCTCCTGGCGGGCGGGGCTTTGGGCAACTTCGTCGACCGCATATTTAGGAATAACGGTGGCGGAGTAATCGACTTCATCTATTTAAGGTTCTGGCCCACCTTCAACATCGCGGACGCCGCTGTAGTACTCGGCGTAGTGGTAATTGCTTTTGGGCTCAGGCATAAGCCATAGGGGCATTTCAGTGGGTAGTTATCCGAGTTTCGTCGTTCCACATTCTTTAGAGGGTGTGAGGGTAGACCGATGTTTATCGATGCTTCTCGGTCTTCCAAGGACGGCAGTCGCCAAACTCGTGGCCAACGGGGACGTCTTTCTTGATGGTCTGGCAGTTGACAAGGCATCGGTTCAGGTTGGGGCGGGACAGACCCTTAGCGCAAGGGTCAAAGACGAGGAGGCAATCCCAATGGAGGCCGCCCGCGCTTCGACCACGGTGGACCTGGTCTATTTTGATGGAGATGTCGCCGTCATAAATAAAAGGGCAGGTCAAGTCGTTCACCCTGGTTCGAATAACGCCACGGGGACTATGTCGCAGAGTTTATTGTCACTATTTCCCCGAATTGATGGTCTAGGAGCGCCGGGTCGATTTGGTGTGGTCCATCGGTTAGATAAGGGGACGAGTGGACTGATGCTTTTTGGCCTTTCGCAACTAGGTTTCGAAGGGCTTTCCAAGATGATCAAAGAGCATCAAGTCGAAAGAACGTACTTGGCCCTCGTCACAGGTTTAGTCGAATTTGACGAGGGGGTTATCGACGCACCTATCGCTCGATCGATTCGTGAGCCGCTGAAGATGGCGGTGTCGAGGTCGGGCCGCTCGGCCGTCACCCATTATAAGGTCGAAAGGCGCTTCGAGGGGTCTGGAGAATTTACCCTTTTGAGGTTGACCCTAATGACGGGGAGGACGCATCAGATAAGGGTTCATCTTTCAGCGGTAGGTCACCCTGTGGTAGGGGATCCCACCTACAAAGGTAAGTCGATTGAAATGCTTAACAGGCCATATCTTCATTCATGCCGACTCGAGTTTTCCCATCCGACCAATAGTGTGTCGATGAAATTTGAGGCCCGTCTTCCAAGGGATCTAGAGCTTGTCCTCGGTGAACTTGAAAAGGCACGCTAGAAGCCGTCCCATTCGATATCCGGACCAAATTATCCTATTGGGGAAATAGTTTTTCTAATAGTGGGTGTCTCCGCTTTGTAGTAATATTCCGGTTTAAGTGGAGTGATGGGGGTGAGACGTGGCCGAATTATTCATAGATGGAGACAAGATAGTTCTTTCGCTGTCTAATGTTGAAAAGCTTGAGTCATTTCACAAGGAAGTGGACGCCTACCTAACCTCGATAACTTCCGTGGAGGTCATCGAGGATGCATCTGTGGAGCTTCCAAATATCAAGGCACACGCTTTCACTAGGTCTGGACATCTCACAGTGGGCGCATTTGAGTCCGGTGGCTTGAAGACCTTTGCGGTCGTCCACCACGACCAGCCAAAAGGGCTTCGGATTCACCTCGTTGGAGAACAGTTTGATCAATGGATAGTCGGCTGTGTCGATCCTGAGTCGGTTTTAGTGAGCCTAAAGAGCGATTCGGCCGGAAGTTACCAATAGTCGACTGCGTCTAACAACGGGCCCGGGCGTACATTAATCATGCGGGTTGATTCAGCGTGGGAATTAAGTTGCTTCTCCTCCACCTCGACCACCAGCTAAATGTCGGGATAAGTGGCTCCTGGATGGTATCGCTCCCTCTGATTGAGTAACTTGGCTCAAGGTAACTCAAACAAAAGACGAGGTGTGGCCGTGACGAAGAGCGATTTTCTTACTCATGATGTGTACAACCAGCCGGAGGAGCTTTTCGGGTACAACCTTTTTGATACCGAGAGCACCCTGGTCAGCTTCTTTAGCTA
>JAKAPB010000176.1 GCA_021823045.1 Actinomycetes bacterium
AGTCTCGGGATCGCCATTTCGGTCATACTGATCGTTTATCTAGCGGAAAAGATAGATCGCAGGATTCCCGGCGCTTTCATCGCCCTAGTGGCCACCATCGCATGTGTACCGCTTTTCCACTTACAGAACCACGGGGTCACTATCCTCGGGAAGGTGAGCGGTGGCCTACCCTCCATTGGACTTCCGAGCGTCGACTTCTCCAATTTCAAGATGTTGCTTGGAACTGCCCTAACCGTCGCTTACGTTACCGTGGTCCAAACTGCCGCCACCGCCAGGCTCGTCGCCACGGAAACTGGCGATTCGGCGAACATCGACGCCGACCTGGTTGGAGTGGGAGCCGGGAGCCTAATCGCCGGACTTACCGGCGGATTTGCCGTGGACTCGAGTCCTCCAAGGACGGCGCTAGTGGTAAAATCGGGCGGGAAGTCCCAGTTGACAAGCGCCTTTGCCGCTTTAGTAATGCTCGGTATCGCCCTTTTGGCGACCCCGCTAATTACCGACCTGCCAAATGCCACCCTCGCTGCGATTCTCCTCGTGGTCGCTACAAGGCTTGTAAGGATCAAGGAGTTAAAGGCGGTAATCAACTACAACAAGGCGGAATTCGCCCTCGCTACCGTAGCATTCTTGGCAATCGCAGCTCTCGGAATTGAACAGGGAGTGATAGTCGCAATATTAGTTTCGCTCGCCTACAGAATCCGACTCGCAGCGCGGCCACGATTAAGGGTCTTGGAGCGCGAGATCGGGGCCGATCATTGGGTGGAACCTTCCGACACACCGACCGAGAGGGTCGATTCTCTGCTCGTATACCTCGTAGAAGGACCGATGTGGTTCGGTAATATCCAGTTCATCAAACGGCATATCCTCGGAGAGATCAACAAGACCGCTCCAAAGTGCAAAGCCCTCGTGCTCGACGCAGCCGGGGTGGAGGACATCGACTACACGGCCGCCGAAGCCACCTCCGACATGATCAAAGAGTTGGGCCACCGAAATATACAAGTCGTTTGGGCGAGGATGGATTCAGAACTAGAGGCGAGGCTCCACGAACGAGATTTGGCCGCCCAGTTCGGAGAGGACAAATTCCTCTCTAGCGTCGAATCAGCGGTAGACAAGGCTATCAGCCTAACTAGCAACTCCACTAAACAAACCGATAATCGTCCATCTGGACTTACCGACTCTAAGAATTAAATTCCCTACTCGGCGTGGTAATCGGGCATTTTCAAGTCACTACTTTGAACTGGGTGGCTGTGTGCAAGTGAGCGACGGTCGCAGTCCTCTAACATAGCTATGGGGGCTAGTTCCATTTGGTGGGTAACCGAAAATTGGTGGAATTCCCGTCAGCGAATGGTCTAAGCCGCCACTAGCCCGCCATGGGTAACAAAAGTCAAAATAGACAGAATGGGCAATGGGCAGTCAAGGCCAAATTGAATCTACTTCTAGTGTGCAAAAGCCACGCTTGCGCGGCAGATTGCACCTTTGGGGATTTATCATTTCGATTTTTGCTGGAATCGAAATCCTTCTCAGGGCAGCTAACAATCACGACATGGTCATCGTTGGGATCTACGCATTTTCCATTTCAGCGATGCTCGGGGCTAGTGCGGCATTCCATATCCCGCAATGGTCGACGAAGGCTCGGCGGAGAATGCGCCGCTTGGATCATTCGACAATCTTCCTCGCAGTTGCCGGAACATACACCCCCGTAGCGGCGATTGGTCTCACCGGGAGCATTAGAGACGTAGTACTTTGGGTCGTTTGGGGCGGAGCGGCCCTCGGAGTCGCACAGCAAATGATCTGGTTAGACGCCCCAAAGTGGGTGTCGGCGGTGGTTTATCTCGCCCTTGGCTGGGCGGCAGTTTGGGTACTTCCGGACCTCTATCGGTCGTCTGGCCCTTGGGCAATGGCGCTAATAGTCGCCGGTGGAATCCTCTACTCCATAGGTGCCGCAGCGTACGCTACCAAAAGGCCAAATCCATGGCCGAAAACTTTCGGATACCACGAGGTCTTTCACTCCTTCGTGCTGGCAGCGGTGATCTGTCACTACGTGGCGATCAGCTACTTCTTAATGAATACAAGGCTTCGCTGATCCCACCAGAAGCCTCCCAGATAGAAACGGAGCCCGCAACCCTATCGGCTGAAATAGGAATAAATGCACTGCGCTAAGTCTTGTACAAGTCTGAAGCGAAAGGTGCAACATAAAGTGAAAATCGGCGACAAGGTAGCTAACTTCACCCTGAAGGACCAGGACGGTAATCCACAGAACCTTACCGAATTGCTAAAGGGAGGTCCTCTAGTTCTCTTCTTTTACCCAGCGGCTATGACAACCGGATGCACCAAAGAGAGTTGCCACTTCCGTGACCTAAAGGCAGAGTTTGAAGAATTAGGGATCCAGCGAGTTGGAATCTCCATGGACAAGGTGGACAAGCAGAAACAGTTCAGCGATACCCATGGCTTCGACTATCCCCTGCTATCCGACGAAGACGGATCGGTAGCTGAAAGCTTTGGAGTCAAGCGGTCAATTGGAATTCTAAGGACCAAGCGACAAACCTTCGTAATCGATACCGACTCGATCGTGCTAGCTATTTTCAAGTCGGAATTCAACATGAATTCCCACGCCGAAGATGCCCTCGATTTCTTCAGGTCAGCAGGCGCCGATCGAACAAAACCTACCCAGCCACCCGAGGATCCGTTCAATAGTTGAATAGCAAGTAAAATATCCCTTAATTCTCGGCGTTTCCCTGGGCTTACTCGGACAAGTTTCTGTCAGTCTGACCCGAAAAGAATCTTTACTAATTACCATGGTAGGTGCATCCCTAGTATCAATGTTCAATTGAGGTCTAGCTTGCGCAATCCTGTGGGTTTCCAAAATAGAGCGTAGAAGGAGGTCGAGAAAAATTAAACCCCCAAGTCTGTGGGCCCTAGCGCCCATGAATAAAGCGTATTCGACCACCGGTATTCGCTCCTAGGCCACTAGCTGATCTTCCGATCCGTCCTCGGGGCTCATTGATACCACGCGAACCCCCTAGGAGACAGGATGACCGAAAAAAGAAGGACACTGCTGCGTGTAAGGCCTAAATTAAAGGCGCCGAGCACTGTCGTCGAACACCATCAATCGACCTCCACCCAAGCAAGCGCAGTACTAGATTCTGCACACCTCGGGGACATTATCGGTGCCTTTGGAACGGTTAAAGTCGACCAGAACAAGGGTAGGCGCACCGGATGGCGAAAGATCTTTACGCTGCTGGCAATCATGGGTCCGGGCCTTGTCGTCATGGTCGGGGACAACGACGCCGGCGGAGTGGCAACCTATGCCCAGGCGGGTCAAAACTACGGGCCGCATCTGCTTTGGACGCTACTGCTCCTGGTGCCGGTACTTTATGTAAATCAGGAGATGGTAGTTAGGCTCGGGGCGGTCAGCGGCGTCGGTCACGCGAGGCTCATATTCGCCCGGTTTGGCAGGTTCTGGGGCGCATTTTCGATTATCGACCTCTTCATACTGAACGCTCTGACGGTGATAACCGAGTTCATCGGGGTCGACTTGGCCCTTAGTTACTTCGGTATTCCCAGTTACATCGGCATACCAGCTGCTGGGATCTTACTGTTCCTATTCGCTAGCGGTGGGAGCTTTAGAAAATGGGAACGGTGGATGTACGGGCTTATCGCACTGAACCTGGCGGTAATACCCATGGCGGTCTTAGTCCATCCGAACTACGCTACCGCCACAAAGTACACTCTTATTCCAAACTTTCCCGGTGGTCTGAATGCCGGTTTGCTACTGCTGATCATAGCTATCGTAGGTACGACGATCGCACCTTGGCAGCTTTACTTTCAGCAATCAAATGTCGTAGATAAGCGTATAACTCCGAGGTGGATCAAGTACGAGCGTGCAGATACCGCCATCGGTGTCGTCCTGACCGAGATAGGTGCTGCGGCCCTAGTCTGCGTTACCGCATACGCACTAGGCCACACTCACGCATTTGGAAATTTCACCAACGCCTTGGATACTGCTAATTCACTAAAGGTGCACGCCGGCAGCGTAGTCGGTGCTCTGTTCGCTATAGTCCTCTTGGACGCCTCGTTGATCGGCGCATCCGCAGTGACCCTGTCGACGACCTATGCGCTAGGCGATGTTTTCAAAGTACGCCACTCCCTACACTGGAGCCCCAGGAGGGCACCGGTCTTCTACCTAATTTATGCCGGCCTCCTCGTAGTAAGTGCGGTCGTGGTGCTCATCCCGAATGCGCCGCTCGGGCTAATCACTACCGGCGTTCAGGCCCTCGCTGGAATACTGCTACCTTCTGCGACCGTTTTTTTGGTCCTTCTCTGCAACGATAAGGACGTCCTCGGTCCATGGATCAACACTCCGATTAGAAATGTCGTTGCTGGCGCAATCGTGTGGGTGCTCATACTGATGTCTTTAGCCTTGACTGCGGCGACTATGTTCCCTACCATCACCGGTCCACAACTCACCACCGGGCTGCTCGTTGGAGCTGGGATCGGGGCAGCTGCGGGTCTCGTCGGTTTTGCCTCATCTAGGCTGCCTTCACACAAAAAGGTGGTGAGCGAACCCGAAGAAGAGAATGAGCCGCTCGATAAGGAGAACTGGCGCACCCCGCCTCTCGACACCCTCCCCAAGGCAAAAATCCGCCTTACAAGCAGGGTCGGATTGACCGTACTGCGTCTCTACCTAGTGCTCGCGGTGATTTTAGTGATCGTAAAGATTGCTCAACTCGCAGGGCATTAGTACGGGTTTAGGTTCCGCTAAAGATCAATTCAGTCAGAACGGCCAGGCGTCCGAGCAGGTTTTCGTCCGAGCAGACTCTATGACCAGAAACGATTCAATTGTCACTTCGCGAATGCTTTGTGGCGTCGAAGAGGGGTTATTGCTATCGATTCCAGGGCATCCTGAAGCGAAAGCCAGAACCGACACCCAAGGCATCAATCACGTCGTCGGCGAGTACCCGCCCAATTGGGTGCAGGTCCTCGTCGACCACTACTACCGAGGACCTGCGTGAAGCCTTCAATTTGTCGACGACCTCTTTTAGCATGTAGTCTGCTCCAACCATGACGGGTTCGACCTCGTGGACAAGATCGAAGACGAGTTCCTCGCGTGACGCAACGAGGATGTCAAAAAGTCCAAGGTCGTCGATGAAAACCCCGTCGTCATCGACTACAACCACACCATCGATGTCGACAGAATGTTCCTTTAAGCCCTTGAGTTTCTCGATGACCTCCTCGATCGTCTCCGCCAACTGTGCCACCACGATCGTGGTCGTCATGAAGCCGCCCGCCATCGCCTCGGGATAGTCCA
>JAKAPB010000177.1 GCA_021823045.1 Actinomycetes bacterium
TCATTCCCATTAGGTGCGGATATCTAGCATCACTCCCTTCAAAGCACAGTACAAAATTCACTGCCGTGCGTTCGCGGGAAAGCGAAGTAGACCTCGCCCACACACCAAAACCTAAAACTCGCCCATCGGCGGTCAGGTGGGAGCCATCGCCCCGCTTTCCAGTTAGCGCAGATCGCCTAGTCTAGCTGATTGTGAGTACTCTTTGGACACCAGATGGAGAGAGGCCAGTTCCTCCTCCCAAAAAAGAACAAAATCCACCCCGGGATAATGGGGCTTCGGAGCCGACAACCGAAGAAGTAAAAAATGCAGAGGCATCGGTAGAACAGCTGCGCAAAGAACTCCTTGATGCCGCCGCCGAAGACGTCGTAATCAATCACTGTTATGGACTCTTCGAGTTAGCCGCCATCTACCTTTCGGCGACACCGCCAAAGCTCAAGGATGCAAGTCTCGCAATCGACGCCCTTGGAGCGATTACAGCGGGACTCAAGGGCCGACTTGGATCAGCGCAAGCCGAGGTGGAGGAGGCACTCTCCCAGCTCAAATTAGCTTTTGTGCAGATCAGCGCAATCAAGGAAAAACCTGATGAAAAAGCCTAGATCTTCATAACCTCGTCCGCCTGGTAGCTACCACCTTTGCTGGCTACTAGGCGGACGCACACGATACTACCGACGTCGACTTCGCGAGAACCATCGGTGATGGAAACGCAGTGGAAGGGATAGCTGCATCCGCCGACATCGAGGACGCCGAGCCCTATTTGGCTCGAGAATTCCACCACCGTTGCTAGATGGATTCCCAATGGAACCTTATCTAATCTAGCTTCGGTTTCGCTCCAAAATCTTCTAAGCGAATCATCGTCAATCATCGACCCTAAGCTAGCAGCTCCGACTAGGGCACAATCTTAGAGAGGGGGATCTCCAGAATGTCCGATGCTCCGTGATCCTTGAGACTCGGGATCAGGGTATTAATTGTGCTCCTCGGCACAACCGCCTCGACTGCGAAACCTTCACCACCAAAGAGCTGCGAGACCGTAGGGGACTTCATCGAAGGAAGCTCGGCGATAACTTTTCCTAGGTCCGCCGATCCTACATTCAACTTGACCAACACCGAGTCTCTGGCCGCCAGAGTTCCGGTCAAAAGGGTCAAAATCTGCTCCATCGCGTGGAGCTTTATCGGGTCTTGAGCGGATTTCGGGTTAGCAATTAGCTCCGTATTGGATACCAGAATTGTCTCGATTATCTTCAAACCCGCAGCCCGGATAGCTCGTCCGGTCTCGGTTATCTCAACCACCGCATCGGCGATGTCCGGAACCTTCGCCTCGGTCGCCCCATAAGACAGGAGGACGTCTGCCCTGATAGCTAACTTTTCGAAGTATTTGGCAGTCAAGTTGGGGTATTCGGTCGAAACACGAATACCGTCTGTCAACTCGCTCGCCTTGACAATTGGCGAAGTCGCCGGAACAGCCAGCACAACTTTGATCGGTCTTGAGGTCGCCTTGGAGTAGTGGAGTTCCCCCAAGGAGACGACATTCGAATCGGTCTCTTCGATCCAGTCTCGGCCGGTTATCCCGAAGTCGAATAGTCCTTCAGCTACATACCTCGGAATCTCCTGAGGCCTGAGAATTCGGACTTCGTCGATCCGTGGATCGTCTATTTTTGCCCTGTAGTCGACCTCACTAGACCTCTCGACTGCAAGATCGGCGCTCAAGAAGAGGTCCAGGGTCGCCCTCTCGAGAGAACCTTTTGGCAAAACCAGTCGCAGCATTACACTTTCCTCGCTAAATACGTCATCGCTTAAATAAAAGCCTCTTTTTGAAACTGTCTCGAACTGGTCGATAGGCGGTAAGCATCTTCCATATTACTGTCTTCCCTAATTCGGCTTAGAGATGTCGGTCAGTAGGTTGACCATTTCGATCGCCGCAGCTGCAACGTCATATCCTTTATTGCCGGACTTCGTGCCTGACCTTGCAATCGCCTGGTCTAGGTCCTCGGTAGTCAGGACACCGTTCAAAACGGGTATCGCATTTTCCATCGCCACCTTGGCGAGTCCAGCGGCACTCTGGGAGACCACGACGTCGTAGTGGGAGGTCTCCCCGCGGATCACTGCCCCGAGGGCAATAATTGCATCGTACCTGGATGTCTTTGCTAATTCCTGGGCAATGAGCGAAAGCTCTAGAGCCCCGGGAACCCAATAGGTAGAAATGTCAGACCCCTTGGCCCCGTGGCGGAGGAGACAGTCGGTAGCGCCATCGACAAGTGACTTTGTAATAAATTCATTGAAGCGCGAAGCCACGATGGCGAATCTCTGCCCATCAGCGGAAAGATCCCCAGCGTAGTAGTTGAGCTCTTCGCTATCCCTTTTCATTTTTCCTCCAAAACGATGGCCCCGTTGTGGAGCCCGCTCCAACAGTTGAGAACATTTCGGACTACTTGTTCTCGAACGTCGAGTCGTCCAGTCCCTCGATCAGGTGACCGAGACGGTCCCTTTTGGTCTTCAAATAGTCAATGTTGTACCCGTTGGGCTCGATATTCAGACCCACCCTTCCGACGATGTCTAGGCCGAATCCGCTGAGTCCACCGTACTTTGACGGGTTGTTGGTGATCAGACGCATTTTCGAGACGCCCAAGTCCACAAGCATCTGCGCTCCGATGCCATACTCGCGAGAATCTATAGGGAGCCCTAGCTCTAGATTGGCGTCAACGGTGTCGCGACCCTTCTCCTGTAGCGAATAGGCGCGTAGCTTGTGGGCGAGACCGATTCCACGACCCTCATGGCCCCTTAGATACACCACCACTCCGGAACCTTCCTCGGCGATCATCTCTAGTGCTGCGTTCAGCTGAGGACCACAATCACATCGGAGTGAACCAAATACGTCACCAGTCAAGCACTCGCTGTGTACTCTCACCAACACGCCATCTTCGTCGTCTAATGCACCTTTGTAGATAGCAAAATGTTGCTCTCCATCCAATAGTGACTCATAGACGACGCATTCAAACTCTCCAAAGACCGTAGGTAGCTTCGCTTGGGCATCCTCGACACGCCTAACGAGCTTCTCTTTTTGATGCCGATAGCGCACCAGATCGGCTATTGAAATCATCTTCAGACTATGTTCGTTTGCGAGCGCCTCGAGTTCGTCGAACCTAGCCATGTGGCCCTTATCTTTGGATACGATCTCACATATTATCCCGGCCGGATATAGACCGGCGGCGATCGCCAAATCAACCGCAGCTTCGGTATGGCCACCCCGCTTAAGGACACCGCCTTCACGGTACCTCAGCGGAAAGATATGTCCCGGCCTGCTTAGTTCGTCTGGCTTGGTATTTTCGTCGATCAGGGCCAGGATCGTGGTCGCCCTATCCTTAGCGGATATCCCTGTCGAGGTACCCTTGAGCGCATCGACCGAGACAGTAAAAGCAGTGCGATTTGACTCTGTATTATTCTGAACCATCAGAGGAATTCCCAGCTCGTCCAGCCTCTCACCGACAATGGGCACACAGATCAGTCCGGAGGTATGTTGGGTGAAGAAGGCGATCTTCTCCTGGGTAGCAAACTCAGCCGCCATTATAAGGTCGCCCTCATTCTCGCGATCTTCGTCGTCTACCACGATCACCATTTCGGCGTTCTTTATCGCTTGAATCGCTTCCTCAATCGTGGATAATGCCAACAGTCTCTCCTAATTTCTGGCGCTACCCGGCCCCGTTCCCCACCTATTCGCCTCTTACTAATGGGGTCGAAGAAAAGAGCCTCTCGACATACTTGGCGAGAACGTCGAATTCGAGATTCACCGTATCGCCCGGGCCTTTGTATCCCAGTGTAGTTACCTTAGAGGTATGTGGGATTACCGAGACGGAAAAGCCATCGTCAAAGAGCTCCACCACAGTCAAAGATACCCCATCAACCGCGATCGAGCCTTTTTCTACTATGTATCTAGTCATCTCGCTAGAACATTTGATCCGAAGTTGTGGAGCAGCGCTCAAGATCGTTCCAACCTGATCGATGTGACCTTGTACGATATGGCCATCAAGCCGAGATGATACCTTCGCCGCTCGCTCAATATTCACTGGATCACCGGGCCTTAGGCTTCCCAGATTCGTCCGGGAAAGGGTCTCTTCGACGACGTCATAACCGACTGTGTCTCCTTGTACCTCGACGACGGTAAGGCAGGCGCCGTTGTTCGCCACCGACGCCCCGATCGCCAATGGTTCAGGATCCAAGGACAACCCCGGCCAGTTAACTCTCAGTCGTAACCGTACGAGGGATTCAAAGGTGCCAACCTGCTCGACTATTCCGGTGAACAAAGTTCCTCCTCAATGGGATGATCCTCAACGTAGGCTAATCCGAGCTCGTCAGCTATTTGCTTTCCCGCAAGTCGAGCACTTTCTAGCAGGCCGATGGCCCTCGTTGATAACACCTCCAGATAGACGTCGTCCCCCAACCGGAGGGTCTCTTTAAACCTCCCTCTCCAGATATCGGCCATGGTAACTACCTCATCAGAGTCGAAGGCACAAAGGGCCTTGGCTGAGCCGAAAATTGCCGGTGCAAAGTAGATTGAATACTGATCCACGAGGTCTTGGTTGAAAAATTCCGAAATTACCCTTGGGCCTCCCTCGACCATTACTTGGAGAACACCCCTCGATCCGAGGCTATCCAGGAGGGCACCAAGGTCGCCCCTATAGCTGGTAGCTGGCAAGAGGGCACTCCCGCCCGGTATTTCCCCGAGGACAATTCTCTGTGGTTGGTATTCGAGTGGTCTCCCCGAGGCATCTCTGGCATCGAGCCTTGGGTTGTCGATCTTTACAGTGTTTGAACCTACGATTATCGCGTCCGAATCGGCCCTGAGCTGATGGGCATGCTGTCTAGCGATATCGGAAGTGATCCACTTCGAGGATCCATCCGTAGCGGCAACACGGCCATCCAGCGTCATTGCGATCTTCGCCACCACCCAGGGTCTTTTAGTAAGGCGCTGCTTGATATATGGCGCCAGACGAAGTGTCGTCTTGGAAGAGCATTCCCCTATGATCACTTGCCGCCGTGCGTCAACCAATCGTCTGATACCATTTCCTGAGACATTTTCGTCTGGGTCCACTAACGAGATCGAGATCGAAGAGATCCCACCATTTATGATCGCATCGACGCACGGCCGAGTCCGCCCATAGTATGAACAGGGTTCCAAGGTAACGCTCAAGCTAGATCCGGCAACGACGTTGCCCGCCTTTGCCATCGCATCTATCTCCGCGTGGGCACCGCCCGGCCTTTGGGTCCTGCCCATAAACTCACCGGTCTTGGTTCGCAATAGGGCCCCTA
>JAKAPB010000178.1 GCA_021823045.1 Actinomycetes bacterium
TTGCGGGGCCTTTGTGGTACTTTTGCGGTTCGGTTTTCTTTCGTGAGGATTGGGTGCTTCTTTTAGGATGTCCAAGACTGAAAAGAGGTTGTTGGAGGACAGTGGATCCGCCAATCGCTCCGCGAATGTAATGAGTTTAGAACAGCGCTTAGCCGCGGTCGATTCGGATTCGAATAAGCTTGCCAGCTCTTTGGACCGCTGTAAGAGTTCTCGGTTTTTTGCGGCGATTTCCGGGATTAACTGTGGTGCAGCCGTATCCGAGTGTGAAGTGTGTGTCTTCGATAGGAACGGCCAAGCCGCATCGAGTGCCTTTGCAGCCTTTTTCAGTACTTTTAAGCTCGCACCTTGCGAATGGGCGACCAGCATCGCCCATGCTAGGGATTTTTCTCCGAAAGGGTCCGGCGAAGTTTCTAGCAATTTTGAAAGAAAGGCTTGAAAGCGAGTCTCGAATTCGATCTCGTTTTCAATCTCATCCAAGACCTCAATCTCGGGTGTAAGTCCGGCTTCAAAGGTGAAAGTACTCAGTAGCCGTCTGGCAAAAGAGTGGATGGTTCCAATAGGGGCCTGTTCTATCTCCGAAAGCGCCTGCTTGACCCTCGTTGAGGAGGTCTCATCTAGTTCGCTCCGCTCGAGTTCTGCCAGCTCGAAGCTTATTCTCTCTAAAAGTTCTTTAGCTGACTTGTCAGTGAAAGTTATAGCGACGATCTCGGAGATGCCTATACCCTCGATCAAGAGGAGATTTTTTACCCTTTCTACTAGAGAAGTGGTCTTTCCGCTGCCAGCGCCGGCCTCGACAAACATGGTTCTATTGAGCTGCTGGGCGATCTCTTCCCGTGCCGCTTGGTCCTTTACCGGTCTTTTACCCAAATGGGTAATAGAGTTGTGATCTGTTTCGGAGTGAGACATCGTCAATCACCTTCGCCGTCTGGATTGTCGTTCTGAGTGCGCAGATCATCGGGGTAGACCAGGGTCGCAAAACTCGAGACCACTTGGTCGGCAAGTTTGGCCTTAATCTGTTGGTTGTGCCATCGCGGTCTCAGATTCGAAGGGTCGCAATACTCGCAGCCGATCGGATTAGCCGTCGGGTTGAGGAGCCCCTGGGGAAACGAGCCGACCTTGATGGCTTGCACAATTGATTTGACGACCAAGGTGACCCTTGCCCTTGCCTCGTCGGTCAGGCCCAGACTGATCCGCCTAGCTTCTTCAGATGGTGCAGTGAAGAGATATTCGCCGAGTAGTTCCGGAGGTACCTCAGAGATCGGCTCCATTTCGCTAAGGCTTGCCGCGTATATGGCAAGCTGGAGGTTTCTCCCATTTTGGGTTGGATTTTCCGGCGTTATTTTGTACTGACTTGACTTTCCAGATTTATAGTCGATGACCACCATCTGGTTCAAACTGTGTCTCAGGTCGATCCTGTCGATCCTTCCGGCGAATTCGACGCTCAGTTCTCCTTCGATTCCAAACACTGCTCGAAGTCGCTCATTCGGTCCGAAGTAGACCTCAGAGCCGACCGTTTCTGCCCGACTTTCCTCGCGATACTGACTATCTTTGTGGACTATTTCTTTGATTTCACTGATCAATCGATTTCGCTCGAAGCCCTGGTAGAGGGGTTTAGCAAATCGATTTAGCCTAGCGAGTTCGACAATTTTTGCTTCGGCGCTCGCGATAGCGACCGCTACCTCTTCTTCGCTCCAAGGTGCACCAGGTTTTGAAGCCGTGCCGCGGGGATCTCTGAGAGACCACTTCACCATCGCGTCTAGAGCGTGGTGGATGATGTTTCCTCGGTCTCGAGGCGAAATTCGAGCCTCGCTCAAAGCAGACTCTACCGAATCAATAGCGAGTATGTCCCTGGCGAAGTAGGAAAAAGGACAGGTCGCCCAGCGCTCGAGAGCGGTCGGGGAAAAAACTTCCTTCTCCGTCTGCTCAAAGATAGCTTCGCCAATTATGCCATCGAACTCGGTGAAATTTTGAGAAGCCCTGGCCATCTTTAGCTTGAAGCCCCTTTCGAGCGGGCCATCTGTTCCGACTGGCTGAAAAGCCTCCAAGTCGGAGGTGGCTCTCTTTAACTCTCCTGCCCGGAGGATTTTGAGGTCGCGCACTTCGATCGGAGATGGGAAGGTCAAAAGTTCGCTAAAGTCGCCTTCTAGGTGCCTTAACGTGGGATCCTTTAGAAATAGATACTCCGAGGTCGAAACCCGCCTACCGATGGACTTTGAGACTAGATCGCACAACCACCTAGCCGGTGCCTTGGCCTTCGAGTCGCTTAGGTCGCTTCTACAACTAGTCAGGATGACTCGTCCTGATGAGAAGAGAATGTTCGAAAATGCGACTCTGGCCCCGAAGTAACGGGTGCTCTCGGAATTCCCCTCCAGGTGGTGTTTTCGTTCTAGATATCGGGGGATAAACGGGTCATGGCCCTTTAGGGCCGATACCCGATCTTCGGTCATCCCAAGGATAATTACTAATTTTCGTGGACTGAATGGATTCGACCAGATTGGGTTGACCGGTAGGTTTCGTTCTATTTTTCCGACCTTTAACGGCTCTGACTCGATAGCATCTAAAACTGAGTCACGAAATTCTTCGAATGTGACCCCAGTGACTATTAGGTCGAGTTTTTTCAAAGCCTGCAAAACTTCGGCCACTGCGATTTGTCTTGCATCACTTTGTGCATTGGTGGCGGTCTCTTCGTCGCTCTGGCCCCGCCAGAGGTGAAACTCCTCTCCCCACGCTATCCAATCAGCGAAGCTCAGGGTCTTATCCTGTGTGGACTTTCGTAGTTCGAATATCTCCTTGATCTCTTCTATCAACTTAATACAAGCCTGTTGGATCTGCGAAGGGTTGAAGTTACGGCTGAATCGGTAGCTTATTAGGCCCTCTGGAAGCTCGTTTTTGCAGCTTTCCAATCTGTCAAGCCAATGTTTTTCCGCTAAGTCTCCAAGAACCGAGCGGGCCGCTTCTTCCATGGCTGAAACTGGTATGAATTCTCCATCGGCAGCGCCGGCCCGTATCTTCAAAAGATCGAAGAGACAGTCGAGTGTAACCGTCGATGACATAATCTCCAATGTCGCTTGCACCCGTTTTGCCCAAGCGGTATCGCTCAGGTGGCCAGCGGGGGAAGCGACGAAGGGAATGTGAGAACGATTTAGCTGAGCCACTAGGTACGGAAGGTAGGGTTCCTCGGAGGTGTATGCAATCTCCATTTCGGAGAGTTTTGCCCCCTTCATTGCCCCTTCTATTACCGCTTTTACTGCGTATCTAACTTCGTCGGTGGGGTCGTGTGCATCTACGAAGGCCAAATTCGACACTGGGAAGGAACACGGGGAGGGTTCGACAAGTCCCGGGTCGGCACGCCTAGCCCAGCCGGTGAACGAGTCGTCGAGATCTCGGTCGCCAAAGGTCCGAAGGATTATTGACACTGCACTCGAGCCAGACAAGCCACGTATTATTTCGGCGCTTGAACGGTTTATATGGGTAGGAAGGAAAACTACTATCGGATCTAGCCGCAGGTGTTCTGGATTGGCCCGGAGGGCTTCCGCTGCATTGTGTAGAAGTTCGGATGTCGAATAAAATGTCGGCGTTATCCGGTCGCTTATCTCGTCGCAAATTCTGATGAGTGTTGAAGTTCTGCCGGGGACCTTTCTTAGTGTCGCCTTCTCATGGACCATTAGGCGTTCGTAGCTCCGAAAGATCGAATGAAAAGAGTTGATTGTGCCCTTTTTTTGATTTGTACCGGGGAACTCTTCGCCATGGTTTTCGAGAACCTTTTTTGCTGCTAGTCGAATTACTGCGGCGTTCGATTTCCGACGCTTCGCTAAGGAGCCGTCCTTGCGCACAATCGATTCCACCAGTTGATCAAAGGTAATAAAGTCAACCGCTCCAAGACCGTTTCCACCACCCGATCCAGCGAAGAGTGGCGCAAGGTTTCTTCTGGTTAATACGCCAGTTTCATGCGAATCGACGATAACGTTGACCTTGGCGAGCATATCGCCATCTTTTAGCCTCTTGACTTCATCTGCAAGTACCTGGATCGGATCTAACTCTGGGGGTACCCAAGTTGTTTGAATTACCACAGTGCATCTCCTAAGCGTTTATTAAACGTTACGAGTGTGGGCGGTTTTTTATTCGGCACGGGTCCTACTCAGAGAGGGTTGAGTTACACATCTACCAATAAAGTACCCACCGGGTGAGACGTTGGCCCTCCTCGCTTCAATTTGGCCGTAGAAGTGGCTTTCGTCGCTAACTGGTCACGGCAGTTTGGTACCCTTCTCTCCGAATTGAAGGTATGGCAAAAGCAATAGTTGGTATCAGGACCAAGATAATCATCCACCGCAATCCGAAAAAGTCGGCAAAGTAACCCAAAATGAAGGGTGAGATTATGTTTGCACTGCCTGCGGCGGCCGAAAGTAAGGAATTCGCCCGATCCAGCTCGCCTTCATCGACCGAGTTCCTGGCGAGATTGAGAGATATCGGATATATGAGTCCATGTGGGATCCCGAGCAGAGCGAATGAAATAAAGAGCTCCATTGGAGAGCTGCCGGTCGCAAAGATAATTATGGCAACAATCGAGAGCGAGGAAGCGAATACGACCATTGCCCGCAGCTTCAATCGATGTGGGTATAGAACTATTACGCCCCGGGACGCAAAGGAAGCTACAAAGAGTACGGTAAATGCTAGCTGGGTTGAAGAAGCGGAGATGTGGTAGATGAAGTGGGCGGCCAAAGCCCCGAAGGAGACAGCAGCCACGAACGGGAAAGAATATATCAGCTGAGCATAGATGGCTATCCTGAAGCCTCTAACTCTCATTAGCTCCTTGACCGTCACCTTTCTCTTTGAGATCACCTCTTCGGGCGGATCTGCCATGAGCCCAACATCGGCTTTTTTGGTCAGCCAGAGGGCAAGGAGGATGAAAGGTAGAAAACTCCCCATCGCTACGCCCAAGGACCCAGGCCACAACCGAAGAAGTACCGATTCCAGAAGTGGCCCGACAGCCAAACTTGCAGATAAGGCGAAGGTGTAAGCGGCCACTCCTCTGCTTGGCGAGACGCCGTCAAGGTGGGAGCCGATGGTGGCCAAGCTCGGGTACATGAGGCCACCGGATATCCCGAGGGCTATGTAGCCCAAAAAAAATCCCGCCGGATCCTTCGAGATCACTAAGAGTATCGAGACTCCCGTCGCAATAAGGGCGAGGCGAGGCGCGGATTTCAGCCTTTTTTTCCTTACCGAGACCAAAAAGGCGGTCAGTACCGCCGATACTCCGGAGAAT
>JAKAPB010000179.1 GCA_021823045.1 Actinomycetes bacterium
GCCCTTTTCCGGACTCATTTTGACAAGGACCGGCCACCTTGGCAGATTCGACTTTGTCAAGATCGCGATGGTACCACGTTCATCCTGGTGAAGCTCCACCATGCGCTTTTGGATGGTGGTCTAGGTTTGGAGATTCTCGCAGCGGTGGTCGACGCAGGCACGAGCCCTGATCCAAATGGAATTTCCGTGGTATCCGTGCCGGCTGCGACAAAGTCCCCGAATCCAATAGATGGTGCGTTAGAGAGCATAATTGACCTGGTAAGTGGACGCATACCAGCCTTTTTAAAGCTGCAGAGGAGGTTCTCTGAAGACAGGAACGAAGGCGAAGGTCGCTTTGCAGCTGCTTTGGGCAGTTTGTTTGCTGGGGAGCGCTGCGAAATATCTGGGACGCTGAGTGACAAGAGGGAGTTCAGATCCGTTTCGTTCCCGTTAGCTCTTCTATCGGCTCATGCGAATCAAATTAATACCACGATCAACAACGCTCTTTTGTCGATAATCGCTGGGGCAATGACCCGATATTTTGAAGACAGGGGACTCGATCCGATCGAGTCCTTGCTCGCGCTGGTCCCAATATCTCTTCGAAAACAGAGCGAAGAGGGCGAAAATCCAGGTTCCAAAAATCGATTGACGGGAATGTTGGTGAGTCTTCCCACCACCCCCCAGAGTCCGCTCAAGAGGCTCGAGATGACCACTAAGGCAGTCGTTGAATCAAGGGCCATCGTTGATTCGCTTGGTGCTGAAGTACTATTCGAATTGGGCAGTTTTGTGGCAACTCCACTGATCTCGATGGCGGTAGACCTAGCGAGCGATCTATCACTTTTCGATTCGGTTAGGCCCCTCTTCAATCTGGTTGTCTCCAATCTTTCGGGTGTGGACTTTCCGCTGTATCTGCTTGGCCACCGAATCAGTTCTATTGTTCCTGTTGGGCCGCTCGCCGAAGGGTCCGGACTGAACATGACGGCATACAGCTATTTAGACCAGATGGAGGTTGGACTTTTGAGTTGTCCTAGGTTGGTGAAGGACCCGGATCTTTTGGTCGCATCGATAATTGCTGAACTAGATGAAGTCGAGCGGATTCAAGTGACAGTTTGAAAGTTGTACGCCGACTAGAGTGATTTTCACTGCGGACGTGGCTCAGCTGGTAGAGCATCACCTTGCCAAGGTGAGGGTCGCGGGTTCGAATCCCGTCGTCCGCTCCAGATAAAGTCCAGTTCAGGGGCAGAAAAGGGATTTCAAAGGATCTCTCTTCTAGCGGTACAAATGGAATTGTGTGCCATATTGGTACCGCCTCGGCAAGCTGGAATAATTGGTTGTGGATGGGCTGAGCGACTCATGTGATGGTTGACTGCTGCGATTCTGCGCATTCCCGAGCAGATGATGGCCACGTACCCCGTTCTTCACGTATTCTTGGGTGCGTCATGAAGCCCTAATTTTCCGGTGGGTTGAGATGCCTATCGCTTTCCGGTCTGTTAGGCCGGAGTTCCCCCGCCAATAGTACCCGACCCCTGTTAGGTGGTCTTTCTACATGCCTACTATAGGCAGGGGTGTTTGGAATAAGTCCAGGCAGAAGGCATCAGGGAAGGACTCCAGGGGGGGAAATTCGGGTTAGGGAGTAGAGGTCAAGGGCATGGATCATTTGGAGGTACAGATCAGACTGGGAGTAGGCCCCGCTCATGCAGGGGTACGTAGCGACCGTCAGGAGTCATCTGCCTGTTCGCAAGATGGAACGGAGTAACGAAAGTGGCCCAGTGGCCAAAGCTTCGTAAGGCGCGATTGGCCTGTCGAATCTGACGGGTGGGTCAAACTGCGCTGTTTAGGGGTGTCTACAGTGTCCTTCCGGGCGGATGTCTAATTGTTCGTCATCCAGAGGTCAGGTCTGATAATGGAATTTGAAGGTTTTGCTATCGCGCCAAGTGCAGCTCGACGCCAAGTCCATCAAGGGAATAGCAGCTGAACATGGGGAATGATCATATATCGCCACTCATAGAAGGTTGGTTCTGATGCCGGGCTATGACGTACGCGCCTGGCCGAGGTTCCGTAGTGGTGCGAGGCCGGCAAAGAAGTTTACTTGGCGACGGGGATCAAGTGAGAGGGAGCAGATGAGAGACCTTGTTCTATTTTGGGTGGCAATTTCGAAATCAGGTCGCTGGAGTTGGGTCTAAACGGCCAAGCGACGGGTTCTGGGACTGCGATCATTATGGCTCCAGGTCGATCTCTAGGTGGGTGGAGTCTGCTCCTAGCTAGGTGTAACACCTGTCTAGACTGTTAAGGCAGAGCTAATGGGACAATCTCTCGACGGTCCTATAGATGTGATCGCGATTGCGCCTATCGAGGTGAAGAACAATGGCAATAAAGGCAATAGTCGTGCTTTACCTGCTGGTAATGGTAGTCACGGTGGTCGGAGTGGACGTCCTGTTCTTCAGACACCATTTCTGGCCGCGGCTACTCGTTAACGTTGGAATTGTACTAGTTTTTGCTGCGTTCTATTTTCGGTTCTTGAAGCGTCTGTGAGTTCCCCCACAGCGCCAGTTGCAGAGGAAGCCAAATCCCTCCCCAGGCAGCATGATTTCCATGTTTTGCTCGCACCAATTTGATACTTGCGGAACAGGAGGTGTAGGCGACACATTTCCGCAACTCGGCCTTTCCTGGGAGCCAGGGCCAGCTAGTGTGATCTACCTGTATCAACCGACCAAGACTGGGGAGCCACGCTCAAATGGTCCAATGTCCGAATCGCAGAACCGGCGCTTCGTTGCGGTTGTTGAGCTATGCTTCCAGGGATTCTGTGAGGAGTGTCTAGCACCACTAAAGCTGATGACGGTTATGTAGCTCCGGTATGGTTTTTGTCGTTTGTTTTGAGCCACCTTTGGGAATCCGAAATAAATAGGACCCCCTCGATCCTTCTTTCAAACTGTGACATGGCCAGCAAGAGATGCTGAGAGGCAAAACGACAGTGTTTGTAGCAGGCTATCCTGAAGCTTGCAAAGGGGAATTTTAGCTGGTCTTGTAGTTAATCATCTGGCTTTAGCCCATCCTATGATCGGAGTCGGTTTGCCTCGCCGAAGGAAGTTCGAATACCTCCACAGCACAACGGCCTCCTTCGCTGCACCCTCGGGCGTTCACCATAGCGAGGTGCAAACTACAGATCCAACCCGTGACTATGTCGCGACCTACTGCGACCCCCTCGACGACACCGACAGAGCAGTCGCGGATACAGTATGGAAATCCAACTCGTACTGGACAGTGGCGTATTGCGCACAGCGAAGACAAGACCAAAGAACAGCCTAAGGCCTGCATGGCGTAATGTCGCTCAGGACACATCTCTTTCGTCAGTTGGATCAACCAGGTCGAGTTATCAGTCTTGTTCCTTCAACGCAAGGTGTGTTCTAAACTGCGATGTCACTCTACGCAGGGTTTCTTAGACAAGGTGACCTGCTTCATTTTCGACCGCAACAAAAGCGAAGCCATTCCGCTGAACCTAACCAGCTGATCTTTTGGTTGCAGAGCGATGCCGAGCGGTACTTGTGAGCGAAGGACTAGGTACTTTGGAGTGGCATTTCGATCCGCCTAATGTAGTACGACAGTTCGGATGCCGTTTAGCATCACCCTGTTTTCAGTGTGCCAGCGCACGGCACGAGCGAGGGCCAGGCATTCGGTGTCGCGGCCCAGCATCGCCACCTCTTCGGCGCTCATCGAGTGATCTACGCGAGCAACTTCTTGTTCGATGATCGGACCTTCGTCGAGCTCTTCGGTCACGTAGTGGGCGGTAGCTCCCACTAATTTGACGCCTCGATCATGGGCTTGGTGATAGGGCCGACCACCTTTGAAACTCGGCAGAATCGAGTGGTGGATGTTAATTGCCCGTCCTTCGAGCCGTTTGCAAAGGTCCGTGGATAGGACCTGCATGTAACGGGCAAGTACAACGAGGTCGATGTTATGCTCTTCGACTATCTCGAGAAGCTGTGCCTCGGCCGCCAGTTTGGTGTCTGGCGTGACAGGAATGTGACGGTATGGAATGCCGTAGCTCTCAGCAAGACCCCTATGGTCAAGGTGGTTTGAGATCACCATAGGTATTTCGATGTTTAAGGCGTGGTTGGCTGACCGGAAGAGCAGATCGTTGAGACAGTGACCGGCCCTGCTCACTAGTATCAGAACTTTCTGCCTTTCGGCTAGGGCCAAGAGCCGCCAGGTCATAGCGAATATTTCGGCGACGGCGAGGAATTTATTCCTTAAAGCCTCAAGATTGACTTCATGGCCGCTAACCGTCTCGACTTGGACTCGCATGAAGAACATGCCAGTTTCGTGGTCGTCAAACTGCTGGCTCTCTACGATATTCAAGTTCTGCTCGAAAAGGAATTTCGATACGGCATAAACAATGCCGGGTCGGTCACGACAGCGCAAGGTAAGGACGTAATCTGATTCCTGCTTGCGGGTCGTCGGGGATGTCAAGTTAGAAAGCATTATCTTCTCCTGTTTGGCACTTCTGCACTTCTATATCTATGGTTCGAAGGTTTGTCGCTGCACATTGGTGGTGGAGCGTGCAGCGTCCGATGCGAACTGGATCAGCGAATAATCGATGAGCGGATCGATGTGTTTTAAGCTCCGATTTGGCTGGGTGGATTCTGCCGTGGTCGATATCGGAAGCTACTTCGTTTTCCAAGTTAAAAGGTCGGCCCGGAGGTCACTTGCCAGATTGGCTTTTCCGTCGCTTTTGGTCGCTTCTCGGTTGGCATCCTCGGATTTTATCAGGTCTGGCTTAGTTGTCGTGACGGTTGGTAAGTCAGCTCGTCGCGTATTCTCGCAGAATCGATCGCCGAGGTTGGGCCATTTATCAAAGCTGCCAGAAGAGCCATTCCTCTACTGCGGGGAAGGAAAGGCGCATCCTTCAGCGTTCACGTCCGCGTGAAGTCGTAATCCGCAGAATCCGCACTGGAACCGTGGGTTTTGCGGTTGTTCTTGTGGGTGTAGCAAGAGCCGGAACATTCGCCGCTCGTTCAAGGGCTGGGCACCTTGGTGACGGTGATGTCGTGTTTGGTGGTGAGCGCCGACAGGTGGGCCTTGACTACGGTCCGTTAGCAGTAGCAGGCGGCGAGGTGGTTGTGAGGGCGTCCGATCTCATTGGTGACGTAGCCGGTAATGCGGGCCTGCAACTGTCAGTAGTAGGGGTCGCTCTTCAGGCGGATGCCACGCCGGTGAAGGTCGGCGGCATGCGGTTTGAGGATTGCACCCAAAGA
>JAKAPB010000180.1:0-444 GCA_021823045.1 Actinomycetes bacterium
GTTGGCGGTGCGGGCAATTATGGGTCGATCTCGTTTCCGCTAAACAAGCCGATAGTGGGTGCCGCCCTAACCCCGGACGGCAAGGGCTATTGGTTGGTCGCTTCGGACGGCGGTGTGTTTAGCTTTGGGGATGCGGCCTTCTACGGTTCGACGGGTGCGATGGTGCTCAACAAACCGATAGTCAATATGGCACCAACTCCTGATGGCAAGGGCTATTGGTTGGTCGCTTCGGACGGCGGTGTGTTTAGCTTTGGGGATGCGGCCTTCTACGGTTCGACGGGAAACCTCCAGCTGAGTTCGCCGGCTATCTCAATCAAATCGTCACCCGACGGGAAGGGCTACACCATCTATACCCAAGGTGGACAGTTCTTCAACTTTGGGGACGCCGCAGCCTCTTGATCGAGATTGCGGACCAGCCTAACGGCTGCACCCCTACCGTATCAG
>JAKAPB010000180.1:454-5209 GCA_021823045.1 Actinomycetes bacterium
GCTCCCAAATTGCTCGATCAGTCGCCAGGGCAGAGCTTTCGATACCACGCCAAAATATCCAACAGCAAAATCGACCAGAAGCGTATGACTACCGATTCACCGGTGCTCTTTCGGGGACCCCTCATCACCTCGCTGAGACTCGGCTAGCCAAATTGCCATTCGATTGAAAAGGCAAATTAACCAAGCATCTCTGTCTAACGAGGCACCGAATTGACGGCAGTCAATATTGAGGACGTGGCGGACTGCAGTTTGAGGACCGAACTATCCGTTAACCTCTCACACAACCACCCCCAGTGTAGGGTCACCCAGTCCCCGACTTCGAGTTGATCGCCGGGACCAAGTAGACCCTCCACACTGCCGGGTGGGAGGTTCACCTCCTCGGTTCGCTCCCGGCCGAGCGAGAGCCCCCAACCATCAAATACCAATGGTTGGCTCGTAACCGAAACAGCATCCGAAAAAATAGAAATGACCCTACCCCAACGAATGCGGCACTGCTCTAATATCTGCAGCGGACCCTCGGCATGCTTTTTTCGCAAAACTCCAAGCCACGGATAAATGCTAAAGACGTGGAAGTTGTGATGCAGACAAGCGCCATGGAAAAGTGGATAGGTTAACTCTTCGACCGTCCTTCCAAAACGCTGTTCGAATCGGACGATAGAGGATCGACTGAATGCCTCCGGCGGTACCCTATAGAGCAACTCGCTACCTACCCAGTAAGCCGATACCACCCTCTCGTCCAACGGATCGTCGATACCGTTCGCCTCGGCTATCAGCTCAAGGTAGGGCCAGGCCGCGCTGAATTGCCTAGCAAGTGGCCGGATCTCTTTAGGCGTCGAATTTGACGAGGCGATCAGCGACTTTCCCTCAACGTCTTCTGGGCCACAATAGCCCAGTTCATTTGGTGGAAATGCATATCTGGCGAAGAGTAATGGTCCGATTTCGACCCCAGGTTCGCTGGCCAAACCTACTCCGATTCCAAAACCGGATCCATTTGACCCCATGTCTTATCGATCGATTGCAATTCGCTAATCGCTGCCTCTACCTCTTGCGCCTCTCGGTCGTCCAGGATCTGAATTACCATCCCCGCATGGACGAGTACCTTGTCTTCAGGCGCGACCTCCGGAAAAAGCAGTGCATTGTAACCCCGTCTCTGCCCTGCGATCTCTACCCAGGCAATTGGACCGTCGACTTCCAACACCCTCGCCAGCACACTGACACACATCTCACACCCCAGCCTTTACATTTCGGCCTAGAACACTATAAGGTCTCGACACCTGTCTTATCGGCCCTTAGCCTCACCTGGAGCAGCTCTTCGCTGGACTCCAAGGCGTGATTTGGGTCCTCGAGGGACGGGAAAAAAATAGGCACAGGAGACCACCCAAGAGATCCCTTGGTCTGATTACGTAAAATCTGATTGTAGGTAAACAGATCCCCGATGCAGAGTATCGCCTTCGCTTTCCACTCTTTCAAAAGGCGACGAAGTGCGTCGGAAACGAAACTACCCAATGCTATAAAGACCGAACGAGCAAGCACTCCTTTATCGACCCCGGCGATATGGTAGCTCATGACACTCCTGACGATACGCCTCGTGTCGAGATAGTACCTACCCTCGTCGTCATCGATAAATGTATCGATTTCGACTGCCTCATGGCTGGTCGTCAAGGCCTGGCTGACATCAGATTCCGACATCCCAAGGACTAAAGCTACAAGGGCGAAAATCCAGCCAGGTGCGGCGGTTTCCGAGATTCCGACCCCTGGATCAAAGGCCTCGATCTGAATCGTGAGTTCGGGAAACGTCTTTCGGTAGTTGGCAACCAATCTTGGGCCGTTCTCGTCGATCGAGGCAATCACGTCGAGTAGATCGGATCCCCTCATCGGCAAGCTACCAAAAGTCACCAACGGGGCGACAATCCCCGTCTGATCGTGGGCCGCGATCATCGAATCTGGATCGTTAAATGCGTAATACGCTACTGCGACATTCTGTCCGCCAAAACCGTACGCACCAACCTTCTGTGCCAATTCGGCTCCTGGCAACATCTCGTCAGCTAATTGGTCACCGGTCAACGTGGTGCAACCGCCAAAGACTCGACAATCTCATCGATGATAATCTCCTTGATCTGGGTAACAGAAAAACCCTTAGACCGAATTTCTTCAGCGGCGGTCTTCACAAAACCCCCGAAGGCCCCACTCAGCTCCGAAGTGAGTCCAAGTCTGAAATCGGATGCATCTTGAGGAACAATGCCTATCAGGACCATGTCGATCGGCTGGCCCAGGCCGGCGGCAAGTTTAAAGACATGAACGGGATCCACTTCATGCGCTGTGGGCTGCATCGACGGTCCGAGGTCAGAGAGTATCGAAGAGTCGAGTCGAAAAATAGTCCCAGCTGGGGCGTCGGTCGACAGTGCATCGAGAACTATAACCGAAGCCGGGTCAAATATCATGTGCATGATATTGAACCCGGCGAGTCCACCGTCTTCGATCACAATTTCGGGTTCGAAATGAAAACAACGTCTGAGCGCGTGTGCGGCATAGACACCAACTCCTTCGTCACGGAAGAGTATGTTGCCCATGCCGACAACCCGAAGCTCAAGCGACACTTGTATCGTCTTTCACCTTGACGTACTTTGATCCACTAACCATAATCCCCACGTCGCCTTCTCGCCACATGATTGTTCTCCAGATCTCGTAATAGATGTGGAAAACGGCCCAGGCGATAATCAGCCACGAAGTTGTCAGATGCGTCATCCGAACGCCCACATTGCCACCGAAAACGGTTGTCGTCCAATCGGTCATGAAATGGAGGAACTGGGGCCACCAGGACCCTACCGTGGAGATGTTGTCAGAAAAGCTCGCTGTATAGAGCTGCAAACCGGTCAGCGCCTGTAGCAGCAGCAGAAGGTGCAGCAGAACGAACATCACGGCCAACAACGGGTCCCGCTTTGTGGTATCAAACCGACGACGCCTATTGAAAGTTATGAAGTTTAGAGCCGCCTCTTTAAAGGCCGTCCTGTGCTCAGGAGTTGGCCTGAGGTCGGTGATATCCCTATGCGAGCGCGAGAACAAATAGAGGTAAGCGATCAGGATCATCGACGTATCTAGAATCATCGCTCCGTAGAAGTGCAGCGCCCTAGCCCAGGCCATTAGCTGGAAGGGCTGAGCCAAATAGTTCGAATTCGACTGGATGAACGGCTTAGCAATGAAAAGGCCCGTAATGAAGCAGACCACCACCGACAAAGCCTGCACCCAGTGGATTATTCGCCAAGTTGTCGTAACCCTCTGGACTCGCTGATAGACCTCAACTTGTCCCGTCTTCGCTGAGTGCTTCGCGAAGGTGGGCGTATCTAGGGTCATTGGATCACCTCCGAGCTAGGAGGGTCGGTGATCTCACAAACACCGTCTCCCGGAATCACCTGATAGGTCCCAAGGTCCTTGCCTCTTGCGTCAACCAAGTGCACGGCACACGCCAAGCAGGGGTCGAAGCTGTGGATCGTCTGAAGAATCTCCAATGGCTCATCGATCTTCGCCAGTTTCACACCAACTAAAGCATCTTCATAAGCTCCCGGCCGCTCTTGACCATCCCGAGGCGAGGCGTTCCAGGTAGTTGGGACAACGGCCTGATAGTTCTCGATCTTTCCATCTTGGATCTTTACCCAGTGTCCAAGTGCCCCCCTCGGTGCTTCGGAGAGTCCGAAGCCTTGTGCCTGGGTAGAGACCTGGGAGAAGTCAAAAGGAGTCCAAGTAGCAAGGTCGCCGGTAGCGACATTCTTCTGGAGTTCATCTAGCCAGCCGACCATCGCGTTCGCAATGACCTGCGTCTCGAGGAGCCTCGCTGCGGTCCGGCCGATTGTCGAGAATAGGACGGCCGCTGGAAAACCTGTGCTCTTTAGGAAGTTATCGACTACCGGCTTTATCGCTGGATTCCCAGCAGCATACCCGACGATCATCCTGGCGAGAGGGCCGACCTCTACCCGGTTTCCGTCGTAGTTCGGAGCCTTCAACCACGAGTACTTCTCATTGGTCTTCAAATAGGCGATACCGTCTGAACGCTTATCGAGTCCGGTATAGTTGGGTTGTGTTACGCCGTCGAATGGTTGCAACACCGCGTTGCCCTCATACCACGAGTGGGTTACGTCCTCGGTCACCTTCGCCTGGTCGAATGGAATGACAGTCGTCAAGTCCTTATTCATGACTATGCCCGGTGAAAAGAGGGTCTTAGCCTTAGGATAAGGGTTGTCATCCATCTCGAAATTGGCTGCATAAGCCATATAGTTTCCGAGTCCACCACCAACTCCAGCAACAGCTTGGTCGGCATATGCCTTTCCGACCATGACCAAGTCGGGCAGATAGGCCCCTTGGATAAAGTCGGTCATCTCGGTCAAATAGGTCCCAAACTGCGCTAGCCGAACGGGGTCCTGGATGTCCTCTACACAGGTCACCCCGCCCACAACTATCGATTGCGGGTGTGGATTCTTGCCGCCCAGGATGGCCATCATCTTTGCGGCGGTGCGCTGTTTGTTCAGGCAATCAAGATAGTGAGACGCTGCTATCAGGTTCTCTTCTGGGGTGAGGCGGTAACTCGGGTTACCCCAATATGCGTTGCCAAAGATGCCCAAGGAACTCTTGGCCAAGCTTGTCAGCTTTGCCTGCACCGCTTGGTAGGTACCGATGCTCGCGTTATATGGATTATTGCTGTATGTATAAGCGACGTCGACCGCCTTCTTTGGATCGGCACTCAGCGCAGAAACAATATCGACG
>JAKAPB010000181.1 GCA_021823045.1 Actinomycetes bacterium
GCGGAAGGAGCTGGCCCAGGGGAAGTGGTCCGATTTAGCGACCATGGAGTCGATGACTAATCTTTCCGATTGGTTCATTGCGACCTTAGCTCAGGACATACCGGGGATTTCCGTGTTGGCGGTTGGTGGATACGGGCGGTGCGAACTTGGTCCCTACTCCGACCTAGATGTCCTGGTAGTGCATGAAAAAAAGCAGGCACCTGAAGTGGTAACAAGGTCTTTGTGGTACCCAATATGGGATTCAAAGGTTTCTTTGGATTATTCGGTCCGGAATATTTCGGAGGCAATGCGTGCGGCGGCCGAGGACCCCAGGGTGCTAATTGGACTGTTGGATGCCAGGTTCATCTGTGGAAATGCCGACCTTGCCAAGGAGCTGAGTGAGAAGATTTTTAAGCGATTCCGGACAAGGGCCGCCCAGTATATCGGCATCTTCCTCGAGCAGGCGGAGGAGCGCCGCTTAGCTTCGGGTGAACTCGCCTTCTTGTTGGAGCCCGATCTTAAAGAGGCCCGGGGTGGTTTGCGAGATTTGGTGAACCTGACCCACCTTTTAACCCTCGAAGAATCGCAGCAAAGTGGGAGTGGTTTTCTCATTCACTGCAATCGATTTTTACTGAGCAGTAGAAATCTTGCGCAACGATCTGCTGGCAAGCCAGACAATCGTCTGCTTCTGCAGGACCAGGATTCCATAGCTGAAATTATGGGTCTCTCTGGGGGAGACGAACTGATGTCAAAGGTCTCCGAGGCCGGAAGATTTGTCTCCCGTTCCCTGAACGAGCTTCGAGGAGTAGGGGGACGGCGTGGATCCCGGCGTCGGATTTTGCTACCTTATAGCGACGTTCCGGCGGGTACGTATCGGCAGGGTGGAAAGATCTACCTAGACGAAGCGTTGCTCGATAAACCAGACGCGAAATTAGTTTTGGAGGTAGCCGCACTTTCGCAGACAACGGGCCTTTTGATCGCACCCGAAGCTATGCGATACTTTGCGGATAAGGTTGAGCCTTGGACCTCCAAGTGGGATGCTTCGGCAATGGGGGCATTGGTAGCGCTTCTTAGCGGTGGCCACACTCTGATAGGAGCCACGGAGCGCCTGGACCATTATGGATTACTTGAAAAGATCATCCCGGAATGGGCGAGGGTTAGAGGGCTGCCGCAGCGAAACGCCTATCACACCTTCACCGTGGATCGGCATCTAGTTGAAACGGCGGTGGCCGCCGGAGGCCTAAGAAGGCATGTCAAGCGTCCGGACCTTTTGGTCATTGCCGCCCTCTTGCACGACATAGGTAAGGGTCAAGGAGGCGACCACAGTCGCATAGGAGCCGAGATAACTGAAGGAATTGTCTCAAGGATCGGACTCTGTGAATACGACGCTCGGGTGGTAGTCCGATTAGTTAGAAATCACTTGCTACTCGCAGATACGGCAACTCGGCGAGACATAAGGGATCCAGCGGTGATAAAGATGGTGGCCGAGGCCGTCGGCGACCAACTTAGCTTGGACTTGTTGTTGGCGCTAACCAAGGCAGACGCTCAGGCGACGGGTCACTTGGCGTGGTCCGACTGGAAGGCAGAGCTTGTAGAGCAGCTATACAGATCAGTTTCTGAGTATCTCGAGACAGGTGAGGCAAATTTCTTCGATGAGTTCCCCGATTCGCTCGGCCTCGAGTTGATGGCACAGTTCAATGGTGAATTGATTATCAAGTCCGCAGGCGAAGAGGTTTGGGTGATCGCAAGCGATCAGGTTGGACTGCTGTCCAAGGTCACCGGTGCGTTGTCATTGCTTGGACTGAATGTTATAAGGGCAGAGGTTTACTCTGAATCTGGAGTCGCCCTCGAGCACCTTAGGGTCGTAGCGCCACAATCTCGTGAGATCCGATGGTCTCGGTTTAGAACCGAATTAGTGGCTGCTCTTTCGGACGATGGCTACCTAGAAGATAAGTTAAACGAGAAGAGACGGAGTCTTCGGAATCGCAGGAAGGTGGCAGAGTCGGCTCAGATAAGCCCTCGAGTGAAAGTTGAGAGCGAAATGGGATCTCGACATTTGATGGTCGAAGTATGCGGACCCGACTCCTTTGGCCTTATTCACCGCTTGACGGCGACTTTGGCATCTTTCGGTATGGATATCCTTCGGGCAAACCTGGTTACCATTGGTGACGACGTTGTAGATACCTTCTATGCACTTGGATCAGGAGAGCGGGGGCTAAATCTCCCCAGCGATCTGCAACTCCTAGAGGAAGGTCTCATTAGTGCCCTAGTCGACGCCAGCTAGGGCTAAACACTCAATAGAGATAATGCTAGAGTGTTTCACTACTCTAATTGACCTGTTCAAGTGGGTTATTTGTTCTATTTGACCTTCGTGGTTACCAGAGTTCGGCGGTGTGCACTTTGGGTGAATGGCGTAACGGCTTGGCGTTCTGAACCGACGCTGACTTGACGACAGAGATTCCACAACCTTCGACAACTAACGGCACGAGTTGTGGGGTCGACGAAACTATTTGGTTCATAATGAATACGAACCAGCACCTTCAAAGGCAGATAAGGCCATCGGAGTTTGCTAAGTTTCATTTGGGTTCTCAAGGTTGGCTCTAAAGCGGTGGGCGCAATCTAGCGCAGGTATGCGGAGGATCGAGCTAACAGGGGGAGTGACTGCAAAGATGGCCCAAGGATCAACGAGTTTTACCCGTGTTGGCGAGGTCCTCATCGACCCGACACGGGCAACGGTCTTTGAACTGGGATGGCAGTCCTGGAGTCCGGCTGGCAGTTATGCGGCTCTAGCCACTTCGGCCCGCCCTCGTCGCCAGATCTGGCAGGTCATGTCATTTAGGCCTGAGGTGGTTCCACCGGCCGAGGGTTTCCAGAGCGAAGGTGTGATTAGTATCGATCCTGGGAATGGTGATCCCATGACACTCTTCGCAGGTATCGATGTAACAAAGACCGTGCCGACTATTCGTGCCGTCCTCCGGGGTGATCGACTCATCGTCTCCTCTACCGAGCCGATAGCGGTCTTTCAGTGGCCCACGGCGGCAGCACATGACGAAGCGATCGCAATTTGGGCGGATATGGTTGCCGCTGCATTTAAAGTGGGAACTATCCCTGAGCTCGCCCCTGGTTGGTGCTCATGGTATTACTACTGGAATCAGATCACCGATCGGGAGATTATCCGAGCCTCAGAGGGCCTTGCAAAACGAGAAATTCCAGCGGAGGTCGTCCAGATAGACGACGGCTGGCAGCGGGCGATTGGCGACTGGACTCCGTCGGAGCGCTTCGGTGATTTCGATCGAACGGTGCAGATACTTCTCCAAGAAGGTCGTCGGGTCGGAATTTGGCTCGCCCCGTTTATCGTCGGCTACGACAGTGAGTTCTGTCACACAAGATCCGATTGGTGTGTCCCGAACCTGTCCGCCGGATTTAACTGGGGTGGGGAAATAGGAGTGCTTGACTTGGGGCAGGCTCGGGTGGTTCAGTACCTAGCTGAGACGGTTGAACGACTCAGGTCGAAGGGGATCGACTACTTTAAGCTCGACTATCTGTACGCAGGCGCCCTGATTCCTGAGGGCCGCTCACAACGAGAAACCATCGCTAACTATCGGTCATCCTTGTCGGCAATTCGAGAAGCCGCCGGGCCAGATGCAACGATCATCGGTTGTGGGGCACCGCTGATTCCAAGTATCGGTCTCGTCGATGCAATGCGCATAAGCCCAGACACTTCCCCAGGCTGGGAACCACCACTCGGAGACCTGGGTCAGCCAGGGGGACGAGCAGCGGCTCTTGGGGTCCGAGCCCGGCGAGCCCTTCATGGACGATTCTGGGTCAATGACCCTGATTGTCTCATCGTCCGACCAGAGGTTGAGCGTCGAGCGGAACTTGCTGCTACCATCGCGGCTTCAGGTGGCCTCGTCTGCTCGAGCGATCCACCGGATCGACTCGATAGCTGGGGGCTCGAGACCACCCGCCGACTGATGGTCCCCTCTTCGAGTCGACCAATCGTAGCGACTCCTCCACTCCTCTGAGCCAGGGCAGCGATTCAGTTCCATTAGGCCCTGATGCAACTAGAGGCATGAAGGGTTCGTTTCGGCCGGAGTACCCCAAATTGAGCCCCGACAAATAAATCACTTAATGGCTCACCCCTCTGAACAGCAAATTTGCTATCGAGGTGGCACAAGTGTGTTAAAAGTTCACTTTTGGGTTGCGATTCTGTTACTTTCGTGTTACTTTTTGTCGAGAAGTAGATCGCTTCTGTGCGTTTCTTGGAGTTTTTTGTGAACTTTGGGAACGACACTCTTCTTAGGGGGTAATCGTGGGGGATCTGTTCGGGCGACGACCGCGCCTTAAGGTGCAGTCGGTCATTATTAAGTCGTTGCTATTTGTCGGTCTATCTGGAGCACTTGCGGCCTGTGGGTCATCGAGTGGTTCGTCGAGCACTGCGACGACAGCGAGCTCTTCGGCCGCCACGTCGGCGCAGAAGGTCAACTTGACATTTTGGTCCTGGGTGCCGGGGATCTCGGCATCGGTTAACCTCTGGAACAGCACCCACCCCAACATCCACGTCACGCTGAATGAGACGACTTCGGGTGCTGCAGGGACGTATGCAAAGATGTTCAGCGCACTCCAAGCCGGAAACGCGCCTGACCTCGGTCAAGTGGAGTACCCACTTCTGCCAAATTTTGAACACGTGAACGGGCTTGTCAACCTGTCACAATATGGAGCGAATAGTTATAAGAGCGACTTCGTACCCTGGACTTGGAGCCAAGCTTCACTTGGAGGTTCGGTGTACGCCATACCACAGGACACCGGCCCGATGGGTCTGTTCTACCGTGCTGACCTCTTTACAAAGTATGGGCTAACGGTCCCGACTACCTGGGCGCAGTATCTCGCCGATGCCCAGAAGCTACATCAGGAGAATCCGAACGCATATATCGCCGCATTTCCCGCTACCGATTCGGGCTGGTTCTCGGGCCTAGCATGGCAGGCGGGGGCGAAGTGGTTCGGAATAAAGGGGAATTCATGGACCGTCAATCTGTCTGATCCAGCGACGATCAAGGTGGCTAACTTCTGGCAGCAGTTGATCAATCAGGGACTGGTAAAGGTGGAGCCGGACTTTGCGAATGGCTGGTACAAGGACCTATCTAACGGTACATTGCTCACCTGGCCGACGGCGGTCTGGGGCGAGAACACACTGGTCACCAATGCATCATCAGATCGGA
>JAKAPB010000182.1 GCA_021823045.1 Actinomycetes bacterium
ATAGTCTTGTCTAGGCGCCGGGCTTCCCTAGCCAACACGGAGAGTTCGCCCAGCATTAGCACCAATGGGATGACCTCGATCCGCAGGATCCAGGGCGCGCCAATTTGAGGAATTTTGAGCATCGAGGCGCCGATAATGCCAGCAACTATTCCTACCCCAGCTCCCAACATAGAGAGCTGGGAGTTCGCCTTTACGAGGATGGAAGATGGTCCGATCGGCTGTGCATCTGTCTGGGCCCTGTCGGCGCCGTAACCGAGAAGCTCGGGCACTAAAGCGGCTTTGGCCACCAAATATAGCTTGGAGGAGATTAGAACGGCTAAAGCCAGGGGAAAGATGAACTTAGAATGGACGTTGCTCGCCATGGCGAGTGCTGCAACTATTCGTACGACGGCTGAAATCAGCAGTACCAATCTCCTAGCGACCTTCCCGCGATCTAGTGCCGGAGATAGTATCGGCGAAACGATCGCAAAAGGCGCCATCGTCAGCCCTAGGTAGAGGGTTATTTGTGACTTAGCCGCTTCCGGAGAGATAGAAAAGAAGAGAGTGCCAGCTAGCGCTACGGTAGTAAGAGTGTCAGCTGACACCGAATAGGCGTGAATGCGTCGCAAGGACCCAAGTGGTGACGCACGATCGAAATACACGGCAAAGTACTCCGAAAGCTGATCTTTCGCAGAACTGAACCTCGGACCTTTCCTCACGCTTTCATGCTAGGAGGACTTGGTCAGCGACCTTTGTCTCGATTGCAGTTAACTCAGCCGTTTATTTCAGCGGGCCCTTTTTCGTTTGTAGGTCATCTTTTTTTTGCAAGCGTCAAGAATGGCACTTATGGGCTACCCCCACCTGGGTCGTTTGGGTCTCAAGGTGGCTGTTCGGTCGCATTTGCACTCGCTCGCGTCGAGGAGAGGTTACTGTTTAATGACAGGGTCAGGAATTATTGATTCGGCTCTTCTAATTGAATGATCTGGGGTAATTGGGAAGCAAAGGGCGCGTCAAGCGTTGGTTCTAGCCAATCCGTCATTAGTGGCGCGGCCACCCCGCCTTTTTTAATTTCGGTTAAAGACCTAACGGAGGTGCATGCTGCTTGACCCTGGATGGAATTGAAGGACGACGCTGGCCGAATTCTTCTCGACTGAGGGCTCGATATATTATTACCCTTGTCGCTGTTGCGGCCGGGGTTGCACAGGGCTTCGGAAGATTTTCTTATGCCGTGATGCTGCCGGAGATGACTAGGACTTACCTGCATTCCTATGCGTTGGCCGGAAGCGTGGGTTTGGCTAATGTTGGCTCCTATTTAATTGGAACCGCACTGGTCTCATTTTTGGCAACGAGGGTCAAATCGAAGACTTTGGTGGTATGGGGTCTGGTGTTGTCTACGTCCGGGATGACCTTGAACTTCCTGTCGCACGATGTCTATTTAACGATGCTTTCCATGGCAATATGTGGTTTGGGTGGATCATTTATTTGGGTTCCGACTCCGGGTATTGCGGCTCGTTCGGTAGAGCTGCGCTTTTCGGGTCTAGCCATGGGACTAGCAGGTGCAGGGATAGGCATATTAATATTAATCTCTGCGGAACTTGCCAGAGCATTGCACTCTCTCGGTGGTCAGCTTGTTTGGAGGCTGCAATGGGCCCTTCAAGCTGGATTTGGTTTCGTCGTGCTAATATTGGTGATCGCCCTTCTACCCAAAGAGACCGGAAAACCGGACTTTGTACGTGGCAGTGGCAAAGACCTAATGCGGGTCCCAGGCTGGAAGTCGGTCACTCTTGCGTACTCTGCCTATGGCCTTTCCTATGCCCTTTTCTTTACTTTTTTCGTCGCAGCGATTGAGCGCAGTTCCCATATTTCAGCGTCACGAGCATCGATTGACTTTGGCATTATCGGTTTTGTGTCAATCTTTGGCGGGATAGTTGCTGGACGACTTTCAGACCTTTTCGGACGCACGCTGATTATGGCGGGGGGCTTCTTTCTCATGGTGTTGAGCGCCGCCTTAGTTCTGATGGGAGGATCAGTCGAGGCTACGGTAGCGGCAGTTCTCTTTGGAGTGCCGATGTCAGGAGTGGCAAATTCGGTCGCCTCGTTCATAGGTGACGAGGTGCCGGCTAGGTCCTTTTCCGCAGTGTTCGGCCTCGTAACTTTATGTTTTGGAGTAGCTCAAGCCTTAGCAACGCAGCTCGGTGGGTCGCTTGCTTCTTTGATGGGTGGCTTCTCGATGGATTTTGTGATTTCTGGACTTGCGGCGGCTGCGGGGGTTATTCTTGCACTTTCTGCTGGCCACTACCGCAATTTGTCGAGGTCGAGCATTGAGGAGACCTCCTCGAATAACGCATGGTAGTCCTGAGACGCCTTTGAGTTTGGAGCGCTGAGCGCTATCGGAGCCCTCTTTTCTTGCATTCGATCGAAGAGCGTGGATTTGACTATTTTCGTCGACAGCACATGGTTGCCACTTGACTCTACTAATTCGATGGTAGCTAAGTCGGTCTTTCTTCGCTCTTGAACCATGGTAAACAGTACTGATGTCTTCTGTTTGGCGACAGTGGGAATACGATCCTTTGCCTCCACGAGAGCGTGGATTGAAAGCATCGAAGGCGTTATCACGAATATGACTCGATCTGACTCCTTCAGAACGGATTGGGCAAGATTTCCGGCGGAGGGCGGGAGATCCACGACCACCAGATCGTAGTCTCCATCGGCTAGTCCTAGAATTCTTGAGGCGCCTTGCTCGGGACGCTTCATATTCGAGAGCTGCAGATCTAGGCCGATCGTTTCGATTCCATAGGGGAGAAGGTCAAGGTTGTCATAGTCTGAACCGACGATCTGCGAACGGCCCTTTTTCTCGCCTTTAGTGACACCCCTTGCCGCTTTTGTCAGACCATTACCGCTCGAACGCTTAGTTCTGAGGAGCCACGTTGCTGATCCTTGGGTGTCTAAGTCGAAAAGCAACGTTCTAAAGCCAAGGGTGGCCGCGATATGAGCCAGGCAGACAGAAGTAGTTGTTTTGCCGACTCCTCCCTTTAGTGAGTAACAGGCAAGTACCTTCACTCTAGTCTCCTAAACATTTATAGGTTGGGTCGCTTTATCATTGCGTCCAACAGTTCTTTGTAGTGGCGGTCAGCCTCTTTGGACTTGAAGCTGGCTAGCGCTTTGCTAACCCCGGCAGGTATTTCGAAAAGTTCTGGATCGATAGTTTCAATATTGAGTTTGCGAAGTAGGACTAGCAATGTCGCCCGGTCCTGAAGCTTTCCCAAGTAGTCTTGCAGTCCCTTGAGGTCGCTGACGGCTGTGGTTGTTCTGATCGGATCCAGCAGGCTTGAGTATCCTTCAAGAAGATACCGTAGAGCCTTTGCTTTTTTTCGAAGATTGTGTAGGGACTCATGGTCAGACTCGATCCTTTTTTTGTTGGAAACCTTGAGCATTGAGCTACGGGCTTCAAACAGTTGTGACTTAGCGGCCTGATAGATCGACGCCTCTTTAGGGTTTTGAGCCAGATAGGCTTCGGTTGCGAATCGGTGCCACTGTTCGAGAACCTCGGTTATATATCCCTGTTTAGAAAGTCTTAAAAGCTCATTCCTCGCTTCTTCTCGAAGCCGCTTAAGGGCCACTTTTGTCGAGTCATTATTGAGCTCCTCGATAGTTTCGATACTATCCATAGCGACATCTAGATCTCTAACCTGGCCGGCTAAGTTGGCCAGCTGGCTGAGACTGCTTCGCAGTTGCGTCGCTTTTGATTCATCTAGCAGCGACGAGGATGCGGCGATTAGTGATCTAGCTCGTCTTATTGAGACTCGAAAGTCGTGAGTGAACTCGGGGTCAAGATCATTTATCATCCCGTCCAGATTCTTCGTTGCGCAGGACTGGAGGTACAGGAGGAGGGAACCGATACCTTTTGAGGCCGATGCAGTAGGGTCAAGCCTTACCTTGAACGACGAGGTGTAGTCGAAAGGCTTTCTCCCGATAGCTAGTAGCGAAAAACGCCAGATGTCAAAGCCTTCAGGCATTGATATCCATGGCTCGAAGACTTGGCGCAAGCTATCGGTGATTGAACTGAACTCCAACAGGTAGCCAGTTCGAGCCCGCGGGATTATCCACCTCAAATTCGGTTCCGAACAGGATCTAATTTCGAAGAGACCCAAGCGCTTTTCGAACTCATCAACGATCCAAATTCGCTCGACCAAAGCATCGATCTCGGCTAGCTTTATCAACGCCCGGTCGCCGATGATTGTCTTGACTCTAAGGGCCATCCCGGCCGGCTCAATGTTGGTGGGGTGCTCGTGGTCTTGAGTGGGGGGATTCAACAGGGTACCGATCTGTCCGTATCCACCACTTGTGGCAATGACTACTTCAGCCCCTACTTCAGCCCCTGGCGACCTTCGAACCTCGAGTCGGAGGTTTCTAGCGTGAAACCTCCAGTCGGCGGTATCCCATAGCTCAAAGGTGGCTTTGCCTAGGCTTTCCTTTAGTATGGTTCTTCTCGATGCTAATTCAATAGCGGCGGCGACTTCCGAAATGCCGACGCCAGAACTTAGAGCAAATTGGTCGGCAAAATTATTCATTGATTGAAAAGCTACCACGCAATGCTGTGTCGATTAATCAATTTGTGTCACATAGGTCCATTACTTTTGACTGTGCCGGATTCTATGGATTCGATGATGGCCAAAAATGATCGGCAGGAGGCCCATCGTTTCTGGCATAGAAGGAGTGAAATTGGCATTTAGCTTTATCCACTGTTCAGACCTCCACCTAGGAACACCCTTCAGCGGACTTCGAAGGCATGACGATCGGCTCGGCAGAATATTCGAATCGGCGACTTTCGCCTCTTTCACCGCCCTTTGCGAGAAAGCAATTAGTGAAGAGGTCGATTTCTTCATCATCGCTGGAGACGTGTACGACGGAGTGAAGAATAACCCTAAGACCGCCAGGCTTCTAAAGGAACATCTCGTTCGGCTGGTTGACTCTGGTATCGACGTCTTGGTGGCTCTCGGAAATCATGACCATATTGGTCACCTCCTTGCTGATGTGCTTGAGCCACCTGATGGAGTGTACGTATTTTCCAAGGATAAGGCACAGACCTTCAGACTGGAAAGCGCCGACGGAGAGGAGGTGATCTTTGTCGGTAGGAGCTTCCCGGCCAAAAGGATAAGTGAAGACCTTTCGCTGGATTTTCCGGACGCAGAGGCAGGCCTCTACAATATCGGCGTGTT
>JAKAPB010000183.1:0-4485 GCA_021823045.1 Actinomycetes bacterium
GCGGCTTCGGTGTCGCACACCTTTGAGATTCCGGGGCTTTTGCTGAATGTACCAATCCCGGCGGTTCCATCTGGGCAAACCAGCGTGAGTATCGACTACAAGTTCCGAATTGACAAGCCAGGCAGGTACCTCTGGATCTGCGCTGCGCCGTGTGGAAGTGGCGCTACCGGAAATGGCGGAGCGATGGGCACCACAGGGTGGATGCGCGGATATATCACGGTCACCTAAGAGAGCCCCCTCGAGCGACCTCCGGGTCGCACACCTAGCGAGGAATCTCCCCTTTTGAGGGATGGATCGAAGACCTGAAGTACCAAGGTCAAGAAGTTTTATGAAAGTGAGGAAAGTTGAGCACGCCTTATAACAACGAGACAGACTCGACGTCGAGCGAGCGGAGGACAAAGAAGTATCGTTCCTTTTCGCTCAGGCCAAGTGTTAATGATGAGTCGTCGTGTGGAGCTTCGGCATGCGAGTCTGCTGGGTCGGAAAGTTGCGGAATTTCGATTCCGAATGTCGAGGTATCCAGGAGAAACCTACTAAAGCTCATCGGAAAGGGTGCAGCGGCAACCGTGGCAGCCGGCGTCGGAGTCGAGCTGCTAACCTACCGTGCCTACGCTCAGAGCGGGTCCACAACGACCCCAAATGGACTTGGGACCAACGGGAATATGACCCCAGGCATGGCCGCTGCTATGGCGGATCCGGCTGCCCCGCCCGATCACCAGTGGGCGATGGTTATAGACCTTAGAAACTGTGACGGATGCGGTTCTTGTACCGCGGCATGTCAGAAGGCGCACTACTTGACACCCGATCAGACCTGGATCAAGGTCTTTGCGATGACGAGCAATGACGGCCAGACTTACCATATGCCCCGCCCCTGCATGCAGTGCGAAGACCCACCCTGCCTCCATGTTTGCCCGGTAGAGGCGACGTTCCGGACCGACCAAGGCGTGGTGCTGGTAAATCAGGATCGTTGTATCGGTTGCCGTATGTGCATGGCGGCCTGTCCTTACGAGGCCCGATACTTCAACTGGACGGCGGACGTGCAATATCCGACCACTCCAATACCTCCAACGCCGCAAGCCCCGATCCCACAAAAGCTCGGCACGGTAGGTAAGTGCACCTTCTGCGTGGGAAATCTCAACAACGGCCTCCTGAGCGAGTGTGCCTCTGGTTGTCCGATGGGAGCGATCTATAACGCAGATCTCAAGACAGACGTAGCGGTTAATGGTCTAGGCAACACTGTAAAGCTGTCGACCTTCCTATACAACAACGACGCTGTCACTTTCTACCCCGAGCAGAACACACACCCAAGAGTCTGGTACATCCTTGGACATGGCCAGAACCTCGATACAAATTCGACAACGGCTTAATCGGTGAGTTGAAGAGAAAGGCTGCAAAACAAGATGGATAAGAACTCACCTATACCACCAAGAGACGACAACTACTCCGATACTGAGAGCGCTTGGGCTGTGGATGTTAGGGAGGCCGCTACTAGGGGAATGACCCAGAAGGCTTCCCGTAAGTGGTGGTTAGCGATAGCACTGCTGTCGCTGGTGGTGCTAGCAGGTGTCTATGCCTGGTACTACCAGCTAAAGCACGGCATGGCATCTGCGGGCTACAACGACCAGGCATTCTGGGCGGTATATATCGCAGACGTAATCGCATTTATTGGCGTGAGCTATGGAGGCGCCGTGATATCGGCGATTCTCCGTCTCACCGGCCAGAGCTGGAGGGCACCGCTTACTCGTATCGCCGAGGGTATGGCGTTAGCTACCGTAATAGTTGGGGCGATGTTTATCTTCCCGCATCTCGGTAGGCCCGAACGGTTTATGAATATCGTCTACTATGCCAACTGGTCATCCCCGTTGGTATGGGACTTCCTGGCGATCTTGACTTACACGGTAGCTACGATCATATTCTTCTACATTCCGCTCATCCCGGACCTGGCTATCGTCAATAGGCATCTGGGCTCGTCAAATAGTCCGATGAGGCACAAGATCTACTCTGCGCTCTCTCTGAACTGGATGGGCAATAAGCGCCAGCGCAGGTTGCTCCATGGGTCTTTGACCCTCATCTCACTGGTGATTATCCCCTTAGCAGTCAGTGTGCACTCAGTTTTATCTTGGGCGTTTGCACTTACCTCGAGGCCCGGTTGGGCGGAGACGGTCTTTCCGCCGTACTTCGTCATCGCAGCCTTGTATTCAGGTACCGCCCTCGTCATCGTGACTGCGGCGGCATTTCGCTCCGGCTACAAGCTCCAGAGATTCATAACCCAACGGCACTTTGTGCGCATCGGCTACCTCATGGCGGCCCTCGGATTGGTCTACCTCTACCTGACCTTTGCGGATATGGCGACCGAAGGATACACCGGAATTACTACCGGATGGATCACCCAGACGATAACTGGAAGGTATGCGATTCCATTCTGGATCTATGTTCTCTTTGGTGAACTTATTCCGATCGTAGTGGTAGCCTCCAAAAGGTTCCGGAATATAAAGGGTCTGACCTTCGCCGCTGGTGGCGTGGTCGTTGCTCTCTGGATCAAGCGTCTGGTCATTGTCTTACCGCCCGCCACCCAGCCACTTATCGGCAGTTACTGGGGCGCCTACCACTTTACCTGGGTCTCGATAACGATCACCTTGGCCGGAGTAGCCGCCGTTCCGCTCATTCTTATGGTGATGTTTAGGCTCATTCCGATCCTTTCGATTGAGGAAATGGAAGAGGCTGGTCCAATCGGCTCTATCGAGCAGATCTCAGACAAGACCGAGAAGTACCAGGACACATTGCTGGCTGGCGGTCGAAATCTCGAGAATGTAAAGCAGAAGACCCCCACGGGTGGCTTGTGGATGAGCGGCGTGGATCCGATCAGCCGTCAGGCCGCCATAACGGTCAATCCAACTGTGAATCCTGGCGGGTTCTCAATCAATCCAGGGGAGATAAGGTAATGCGATTTCTAACGAAGATAGTCCCGAGCTTTGTGCTGATTGCCTTGGCAAGCGTGGTTGGTCTCTCATTGAGTTCGCTGCCAGCTTGGGCGGCCTCGGGTGGAACCACTTCATCTGCATCGTCGATGCAGATGGGGACCGGTAGCTCAAACGGTTACAGTTCTACGGTGGCTAGTTCTAGTGAAATTAGCTTGGGAGTGGCTCTTACAAAGGCCGGTTCTGACCAGTTGACACTCAGTGTCTCGCCTACGGCTCAGTCGGCGGCCAATCCAGCGGTCGTTAGGTCGCTTGCTGGGCAGGCGGTCACCTTTTATGTAAAGACGAAGGTCTTCTCCGGCGACGGAATGATGGCGGTAGGAACCGCTACAGCGAATTCCTCCGGGGTAGCCACCTTGAACTACATGCCCACTTGGACCGGAGTGACCGACTTCGCCGCTCAGATGGGTGCGACCTCGACGATGCCCGCGATGAGTACCTCTTTGAGCTACAACGTGGCGAAGGACCCCTCGGGGGTGCCGTCGCAGTACTTCGAATCGCAACGGCCGCTGCACGGTATTGCGACCGTCCTCGTCAAGTTTCTCATTGGGATTGCGGCCGCAGTATGGCTGATTCTCTTGGGAACCCTTGCGGTGGTTCTGTTTCGCATGCCAAGGCTGGGAAGGAGTCAATAAAGTGTTACATTTAGCGTCGAAGGCAAATAGGGTCTCCAGCGCCGGAACGAACCTCTCTGCAAAGAAATTCACTCGGTCGATTACCCCACTTTTAGGCATCGGAGCGATAGCTATCACCCTCGCTGGATGCGCTAGCGATCAGTTTGTTGGACAAACGGCGATCAAGCCGGAACAGGGGAGCGCCCCTTGGACTACTCAGGCACCAACTCAGGCCCAGCTAGCCACGGCTGGTTCGATCCCGGTGACGATCAAGGATATTTCTACTCCGATCGGCACAACCGAGCCGGCATACTTCGGACCTGGCGGTAAAGGCGCAGTTAGCCTTTTCACCATCAAGGCTGGAGCGACCGAGAAGATTGTCTTCAAGAATACGGATGCTATGCCCCATACTTTCACCGTGCCCAGCCTTGGGCTGAACGTGATGGTTCCGCCGATGGGGTCAATAACTCAAAGTATCGTAGCGAAGACCGCAGGCACCTACACCTGGTACTGCTCGGTCCCCTGCGGCAGCTGGGTTATGACCCACGAAGGATACATGAAGGGTACCTTTACGGTCAGCTAGGAATTCGCAAGAACTTGCGAGATGAGAGATTAAACATTTGGTAAAAGTTTCCCGCCTACAGGGCCCGGATTCTCGAAGGAAAGACCGAAAGGTCGATCCAATGAGGATCCGGGCCTGTCCCCTTTTAATCTGTCTTACGAACCGCTCAAGGCCTCTTTAGCCAGCCTTTAATACCGGGCGAGAGGGCAGCTTGCAATATCTTTTTCGGGTAGGCACCATATCCAGACCTAAAGCGCCGCCATCTGATGGATCAACTCGATCGTCGCTAGGCAGTCGTCTTTGGCGCGATGCCCCGCAGATGGGAGCTTCT
>JAKAPB010000183.1:4495-5128 GCA_021823045.1 Actinomycetes bacterium
GAATCCCGGCTCACCAACATAAGCCGCATAACGAAGCATGACACATTGCCAAATTGAATCGATTGGCTGAAGGTTTTTTCTGACCGCCTCATTTTCTAATAGTGGTCTGTCGTAATTTACGTTGTAGCAAAGGACTAGCCGATTTTCGACCACAGCTAGCAAGTCCGGCCAGATACCCGCAATGGTCGGTGAGTCGATTACGTCGAGGTTCGATATGCCATGAATTCGCCTCGCTCCTTCTGGTATCTCAACCTCCGGATTCACCAGGGTGTCCAGAAGCACGTTGCCCGCAGGGTCTAGTACCGCAACCTCTACCACTCGGGAGGTCTTAGTGGATAGCCCGGTAGTCTCGGTATCGAGGATGAGCCACTCTTTGCTGTCCAGCTTTTCTCTAGCCCAAGCGACGCTTTCGGCATGATCAGTTTCTGCGTTTGAGAACAGTGAGGGTCCCATCCCAATTACAATAACCCGTCCTTGTGACGACAGATCTGTAATTACACCCAAAAGGTGACCAGCGAATAACGGGTCTAATTCTGACCGATGAATGCTTTATCGGACGATTTGTCCTCGCTCTTTTCGGATAGCACTTCCCTGAGTCGTTTTTTGGCCAATTCGATATGATTTCGAACGCTC
>JAKAPB010000184.1 GCA_021823045.1 Actinomycetes bacterium
ATCTTCTAAGCCCACTGATCATGTCGAAGACTGTGAAACTTAATCCACTCTGGATACTTTTAGCCGTTCTTGTCGGTGGCCAGCTAGCTGGCGTAACGGGAGCTCTTATTGGAATTCCAATAGCTAGTGCACTTCAGGTTGTATCGCGAAACCTTTGGCGTTGGCGCGAAGAGACCAAGCAACCCAACTCGCTGGAGGATTTAGAGCTAAATACTCCACAGTGCGGAGGCGATGACATAGGAGATCATGAGGAGGACTGAGTTCCCTTAGTGGGTCTCCCAAATGGGTCCTCTTAAAGATGAGCGTGTGAGCTTGTTGCGCGGGCACCTTTGGTGAAGGCTAGAAACCGTGATCTGCGAGCGGAACGAGCCTGAGATTGTTCTGAGCGCAAACCTCAGCAAGTTCAGGTAAAGCCGCCAAGGTCGCCCTATAAGACCCGGGATAGCTGGTGCAATCGGAGTCATGGAGCAAAACCGTGCACCCAGGTTCCAGGTTTGACTTAAGGTCCTTCATGACACTGGAAGGCGTTGTCATTTTGCGCCAGTCTCGGCCCCAAGTTCCCCACAAGACGGTGCGCAGACCTAGCTGGGCCGCAGTCGCAAGGGTTGGCCTCGTGATCACGCCGTAGGGAGGACGAAAGAATATCGGAGCGCTAGAGGCTATTTCGGATACCGTGGCGTAGGACCTCTCCATGTCATAGCGAATGCTCCTGGCGCTGCGAAAGAGATGGTTGCGGTGCCAATTACCGTGCAGGGCGATTTCGTGTCCTGCATTTTGGAGCTCTTGTAGAGTGTATGGGTATCTTTCTGCCATTTCGCCCAGCACAAAAAAGGTGGCCTTCACGCCTAGGCGTTCTAGTTCTTTGATAAATAATGGCGTCGATTTTGGGTCCGGTCCGTCATCGAAGGTGAGCGCTACGCTTGTCGAAGATCCAGTGCCTAAGAGATATGGCCACAGTGATCTCCTTAAAGGAGGCAAGGAACTGAGGGCCGGGAAGGAGCGATAACCGCCTTCAGCTACAACGATGCCGACTCCACCCCTGAGGGCCAATTTGGCCGACATGCCAGTTTTAGAGCTATAGCGCAAAGACCGTCACCTCAATCGATCGTGGAGGCTGCTGCCTGGATAAAGCCCTGTTGGGATAGTCTAGCCTGAAGCACCTTAAGCCTGGTGATCACCTCGGCCGGAGTCATTCCGGTACCGTTGATCTCATAGACGCTGCCCGACTTGAACTTGTAGTTGGAAGGGATCTTATTGATAAATAGGGCGTGCACCAGGGTCTGGTGGTGAATCGATATCCACGCCAGATCGAACGAGTTGACCTGCTCCTGGGGGACATAGATAGAAACCGACATTCCAGTTATGGTGTTTAGGGTCTGCTCGGATGTAGCAACCGCGTTTGAGGGCATGAAAAGATGTAGCGCAGAGTTACTTTCCCAGCCGCCATTTAGGATGTCGATGCCATCTCGTGCTATTTGTCTCACCGCGGAGGGATCGGCAAGGGCTAGCTGCCCGGGGACAACCACTGCAGTCTCGCTTTGCAGTAGATACTTAAGCAGTTGTGGATCGGCGATGTTGGAAAGCCCGGGTTTGATGACGACGTAGGCGAACTTGCCAACTTGTGAAGCCTTATCAACGTTAAGACCATCAGAGCTCAGCGCATTGGCTGCGAGATTGAACGCAAAGAAAGCAACAAGGGCCGCAGCTCCCAGTGATGCGAGCCTCCTTGGTACCGTGATTAGGTCGCTCTTTCGAACGAGCCCGTAATGCTGCCTCGAAGCGCGAACCATGACTTCCTCAACCACCGGAATGAGTCGGTCGGTAAAGAGGCCACTTGCCCGCCTGGCTAGTAGTTCGTGACCCGTTGCGGCGGACTTTATGGCATTGGAAAGCTCTTCTTTGCTCTTCGCCCAGATGGTTACGCCGGCCCGCTCCATATGGAAGATGTTGTATCTACCGTGGCCGGCTATCGGACGATAACTGACCACCGGTACACCAGACTGAAAGGCCTCCATAGCGCTCAGTCCGCCGGCATTTTGAATGACAACATCCGAGGCCGACATCAATTCGGGCATTCGATTAGTCCAACCGAAGATCGTACCAACCCCGTTCCTCTGGAGTCTGTCCGCCAGTTCGGTATTCCGACCACAGACAACTACTGGGTGGACATCCTCGATTTCAGAAAGTTCCTCTACCGTCTGCTCCAGGGATCCGACACCCCAAGATCCTGCGACCACAAGAACTATAAGTTTGTCAGGCGGCAGCCCGAGGCTTACTCTAATTGGATCGGGGTCGGTCGACCTTTTAAAATTTGAAGCTACCACCGGTCCGATAACATCGGCCTTTTTACCAAGCAGGTTTTCGACCTGCTCCGAAGAGACGTCTGCTACGCAAAGGTGTGCATCAACTCCCTTGTGGACCCATAACGGGTGTACGGCAAAGTCGGTGAGGTAAGTGACTACCGGAATTTTGAGGGTTCTCAGCCTACGTGATCGAGCACGTCCGAGGACCACCGAAGCGAAAGGATAGGTCGTGATGACGAGGTCAGAATCGAACTCTTTCGCCCATCTTTTTAGGCGTTTTTCGAAGAGGATACCCAAAAAGAAGGTTGCAACTGGTGCCAATATCTTGACCCTCGACCATAACCAGTAGATGAGGTCGTAGCTCCAAGGTGCTGACTCAATTTGAAAATGGTATGTGCGCTCTAGAAACCTACCAGCTATAGGAGACGCATCTAAGAAATCAACGAGCCTGGTCTCCCAGCCCCTCTGCTCCATTCGGCTGATTATCTCATTGGCAGCCCCATGGTGACCTGCGCCCATACGCGCAGACACGACTAGCACTCTCTTAGACATCGCAGCTAGCCTATATGGCTGAAGATGGTTTATGCCTTGTCCATTGCATCTGCTATTGCCTTTGCGCTCGCCTCGTTGCTTCAGCTTGCCGCGACTAAAGGTAGGTCCGATCACCTTAATATGCGACCTGGCCTACTGTTTTCCCTGCTTAAACATGGTGGATGGCTCGGCGGAATAGGCCTGGACATACTGGCGATAGCCTTTCAAATCGCAGCTTTAGCATTCGGAAAAGTTGCAATAGTACAGGCAATTCTTTCGCTGGGTCTGGTTGTGTCGATCTCCTGTGCTCCATACTTTGGCTTTAATAGGCCGAGTTCCCTTACCTCGTGGCTCTCATTAGCTGCGGGATGTGGGGTCGGAATATACATTCTGCTCCAACCTACGCAAAGCAAGGACAGCTATCGTATGCCGATCGTGGTCATTGTCGCAGTGCTCGCCGGATTGTTAGCGGTATTACCCCATTTCCTAATGAAGGAGGCTTCTCGGCATCAAAGAGCCCTCGCCCTTTCGATAGTTGCTTCGATCCTCGTAGGACTTGCGAGTGTCCTCGAGAGGATACTCGGTCTCAGGGTGGTCGCTTTGGGACTATTTAAAGGGGCACTAGCACCCAATACCTTGGTGCTTATCGCGCTAGGTCTTGAGGCACTACTCATAACCCAGAGCGCCTTTCAACTTGGTGAGATACAGGTGGTCCTACCGGTTATCGCAATCGGAGAGCCGATTGCTTCCTTTGTATTTGCTCGACTACTTTTGTCCGAGAGACTTTGGGCTTCGGGGGTGGGTGGGGTTATAGGGTTCTTGGCCATTGTCGGCTCTCTAGCTTCGGTATATGCACTAGGAAGTCACGGAATGAAAGAACTCGGTGGACTGGGACCGATCGCGGGGGAAGATGCCGAAGGCATTTGACAGTCTGATTCCCTATTCTTGCCGAAGGACTCAATCCGGTCTGAGTTGCATATTTGTTCACGGACAGCCCGGGTCGGTGGCCGATCTTGCCCCGCTAGCACGTAGATTGCCGAATTGGATTAGCTCCTATGGTTACGATCGTCCCGGTTGGGGAGTGTCGGCACTATCTCCAACCGGGATTTTCTCTAATGCCGAGTTTCTGAACCAGGCGGCTAAAGGAATTGACGGAGCAAAGATGCTAATTGGCCACTCTTACGGTGGAGCGGTAGCTTTGGCCGCCAGCGCCCTTGACCCGACCGAGTACATAGGAACTCTGTTATTAGCTCCCGCTGCGTCGGTAGGATCTCTCGGCGTAGCGGACTCGGTACTTGCGTCAGTTGGAATCGGACAAGCCCTTTCTTTGGTGCTAATACGGGCTGCTCAGGTGGTATGGAGTGGGTACCGCAGTTGGGGAGGTGCGGCAACGAAGAGTTTCTGGGCGGAACAGGTGAGAATGAAGACAGAGCTAGGGGACTTAGAACGCCAACTAGCAGACGTTAGGCTTCCAGTCTCAATTATTCACGGAGATTCGGATCGAATTGTTCCTCTAACGTCGTCCCACATCCTTCATTCGTTAATTCGTCACAGCAGATTTGTGGTAGTTAAGGGTGCTGGCCACCTTGTTACTGGCCAATTTCTTGGCGCTGCGGCTATAGAGGCGACCTACCTAGCTGCGACCTGTCGCGACCAGGCAGGATCGGACCCTCGGGTCTTAACACGGAATTAATCATTCGATTTAAATAAGCTGCCGAAGGCCAATTGTGGCGCAATTCAGGAAACCCGATCAAAAGCCACCGTCAATACTGGACGAGCTATTTATAATATTTAGAAGAAATCGGGCAAGGCAAAACAGACCTAATAGGAGTTGACTGAAGGATTTGGCCTTTTGTGAGTCCTGTTTTTGGGAATTTAATATTGGCGCTAAACTATGCTGATTGAAAATCGGCAGTTAACTTGTATGAAACTTGCTTTAATACAAGTTAACGCATGTTTCAGTTGGGGTAATTAGCCCCATTAGTCTTGGGGAAGGCTAATGGATCATGTACTTGGCAGGATCGCGGGGACGGAACTGCTTGTGTAGGTAGGTGAATTGGGCAAATCGACCTGGGGGGTCGCTCTGCGGGGTCGGAATGTCGCTTGGGTATTAGCCATAAGCGGAGGACACTAAGTAGATGGAGTCAACGAAGCTCGGGACCTGGAACTACCAGAATTGGCGAGAGGGTGCTAAGTGTAAGGACATCGACCCTTCACTCTTTTTTCCAGTTGGCGTTAC
>JAKAPB010000185.1 GCA_021823045.1 Actinomycetes bacterium
TCCGATCTCACTGAGTAAGCCCATTCCCCTTGATCTAAGGTTCTCGGTCAAGACTGCGCCGGTGGCAATCATCGCCTTGGAAGGAACGCAATCCCATAGGTTGGCCGCTCCACCCAACACGTCCTTCTCGATAAGGGTTACGTGCGCTCCAAGCTTTACCGCCTGGGTGGCAGCCTGAACTCCTGCGGGTCCACCGCCTATAATTACGAATCTCACGCTGACAGGCTACCGTGTCGGCTGGTAGGTGCCGAATACTTTGCGCAAGGTATCGGCCACTTCGCCAAGAGTAGCCCTTTGGGCTAGGGCCTTTTTCATCGGGTACATGAGATTGCCGCCGTCCGTAGCTACCCTTTCGAGTTCCGTAAGTGCAACGGCTACCGGCTCTGCGGACCTCTCCGCCTTCAGTTTGGCCACCCTCTCTGCCTGGAGAAGCTGCTGGGCTGGGTCGATCGGGAAGACTTCTTGGTCGCCTGGATTGGGATCCAAGAAATCGTTAACGCCAACGACAATCTTCCTGTTGGAATCAATGTTCTTGGTGTACTCGTAAGCGGCCTTGTCGATCTCATCCTGCATGTAGCCTGCCTCGATCGCCGAAACGGCTCCGCCAATCTTATCTATCTGCTCCAGATAGGCCCAGGCGGCTGCTTCGACCTCGTTGGTCAGAGACTCGACGAAGTAAGATCCACCCAAGGGGTCAACCGTATCGACTACGCCTGACTCGTAGGCGATAACCTGCTGGGTGCGCAGGGCAAGCTTCGCCGCCTTCTCCGTCGGGAGTCCTAAAGCCTCATCGAAGCCGTTGGTGTGGAGGCTTTGAGTGCCGCCCATCACCGCAGCAAGGGCTTGAATCGCCACCCTGATTAGATTGACCTCCGGCTGCTGGGCGGCGAGGGTGGATCCACCAGTCTGGGTATGGAAACGCAAAAGCATCGACTTTGGATCCTTAGCGCCAAAACGCTCCTTCATAATCTTTGACCACATTCTTCTTGCGGCCCGGTACTTGGCGACCTCTTCAAAGAGATTGTTATGGGCGTTGAAGAAGAAGCTCAGCCTGGGTGCAAAGTCGTCGACAGTTAGTCCGGCTTCAATGGCCGCTTCGACATATGCGATGCCGTTGGCGATAGTAAAGGCGAGCTCCTGCACCGCCGTCGAGCCCGCTTCCCTGATGTGGTAGCCAGAAATCGAGATCGTATTCCAGGAGGGAAGATTCAAGCGGCAGTAGGAAAAAACGTCGGTTATTATCCGCATTGAGGGACGCGGAGGGTAGATATAGGTTCCTCTCGCAACGTACTCCTTTAGGATATCGTTCTGGATTGTCCCGCCCAGCTTCTTCGGATCGGTTCCAGAATCCTCCGCAACCAGCTGGTACAACAAAAGCATGGTCGAAGCGGTCGAGTTGATAGTCATCGAGGTGGTCACACGGTCCAGGGGAAGGCCATGAAGGAGGAGCCTCATGTCCTCAATCGAAGATATCGCAACTCCGACCTTCCCGACCTCTCCCTCCGATCTTGGGTGATCTGAGTCGTAACCCATCTGAGTAGGGAGGTCGAAAGCGCAACTCAGACCGGTCTGCCCCGCCGATAGCAGGAATTTGAATCTCTCATTGGTCGCCTCCGCTGTACCAAATCCGGCATATTGTCGCATCGTCCAGGGCCTGCCTCGATACATATCAGGGTAGATTCCCCTGGTGTATGGGTAATTACCCGGCTTGGCGAGCTTTGTGTCTGGATCGAAATCTCCTAAGTCGCCAGCATCGTAAAAAGGGCGTATCTCGATGCCCGAATCGGTGGTTCTTTGCCTATCTTGCATATGCCAACAATACATTAAGGCAGCGATAAAACCCAGCTAGACCGGCGCAGCTAAAATAGTCATCGGCACCAACCGATTCTAAAAAGGTCCAGACTTGCACATCACTCTCCTCGATCCGACGCAGTGATACCCATTTTGGCTAGCTCGGAACAGGGGCCGAGTGGTTAGGCGACCACCGGTGGTTGCAAAGCGTGAGGCATGCAAAGGTCGTCATACTCGGCGATAACGATCTCGTCTGGATCGATACCACATGTTGGACAGTTCGGGTCACGGCGCATCCTAAAAGTTCTGAAGGACTCCTCTAGCGCGTCATAGGACAGAAGCCTACCCACAAGCGGATCTCCAAGGCCGAGGAGCAGCTTGATCGTCTCCATGGCCTGTATCGATCCTACGATACCCGGCAGGACACCGAGGACTCCCGCCTCGGCACAGCTCGGCGCAAGCTCGGCGGGAGGTGGTTCGGGAACAAAGCACCTATAGCACGGCCCATCATGAGGAGAAAATACCGTCACTTGTCCTTCGAACCTGAAGATCGAGCCGTGGACCACCGGAATTCCCTTCTTCAGGCTCGCGTCGTTGAGGAGATATCTGGTTGGAAAGTTGTCAGTGCCGTCGACGATTACGTCGTAGCCATCAATGATCTCCAAAATGTTCTCCGCCCCGAGCCTTACATCGTGGGTTATCACCGTTACGTCAGGGTTTAGCAAATTGATCGTCTTCTTGGCCGAGTCGACTTTTCTCTCACCGATGCGTTCGAGATTGTGCATTATCTGTCGTTGGAGGTTCGAAGCGTCTACTACATCCATATCGATGACACCCATAGTCCCTACCCCCGCCGCAGCTAGGTATAGGGCCGCCGGGGAACCTAGCCCACCCGCACCGAGGAGCAGGACCTTAGACTCCAAAAGTCTCTGCTGACCTTGTTCACCCACTTCGGGCAGGAGCAGGTGCCTCTGATACCTATTTCGTTGGTCAGAACTAAGGGTCTTGGGCACGGACCAGTTCCGTCCCTCATCTTTCCAGCGATTGAATCCTCCGGCCATAGAAACCACATTCTCATAGCCCAGTTCAATCATCGTCTTGGCAGCGAAAACAGACCTGACCCCACCAGCGCAGTAGACGACCACCGGCGTCGACTTGTCGGGGATCTTCCCTTCGATCTGGAGTTCTAGGTTGCCCCTCGGCAGAAAGATGCTGGCCGGAATTGACCCCTGTTGGTACTCGTCAGCCTCTCTGACATCGAGAAAGGTCCAGCTACCAAAGACTGCGTCGGCGTCTGAAGTAGTGATCTCTCGAACCTCAAGCTTGGTTTGAAAAAGTAGGTCTCTAAAGCTCGCCATCTTAACCCCTGTCCAATATCGACCTTTATCTAAACACTACTTCTCAACTCAGGATTCCGCCCCAGCAAAGTTAGGAGTAGCCTTTCTCTTGGTTAAAAAGAGTCTCAGTGTTTAGTACGCTTAGATCAACCGGTGCTAGCTGTCCGTCATACCGCTTGTTATAAAGCTACGTGCCGCCCAGGGTAGGGCTAAGGGACGTCGACACCTGGCAAATTCACCACGGCTCGATTTAGTCCCTTAGGTGACACCTAATCGGCCCTCGAGCAAAGAACTCGCTCGAGTAGCAGACCTTCGAAGCCTCTAACAACAATTCGAATCAGTGTGGAGCGTTGGGCGCCAGTCGGTACTTGCAGAGCGCCGACTCAGTTACTTCCTTCGAAAAGTTCCACTTGACCAGCTGAGTCATAATAGAGTCAGGAGACTCTCCGAGTTCGAATAGGGTTGCAGCGAGCCTCTCCGCTCTCATCGTCTCCAATGACATTTCGCGTTCAAACTCCCGCGAAACCGACGGATGCAACTCGGCGATTGATTTCGGCAAGCGTTGTAGCTGGCGAACACTGAGTGGTGCGAGTCTCCTTCGAAAAGCGATAGACCCTTCATGGGTCTTCTTAGCTACCTCAAAATCGACACACCTCTGTACGGTCTTGGTGAGTAGCGATGATCTACCTTTAGTATCACCTAACCCCAGCGAACCACCGAGTTCGGCACAAGAAATCGTTATCCCCGTCGGGTTCATCTCGAGCAGGGACCTAGCGCGCCTAAGCAGCCAGATTGATGATGGACCGAGTATAGGTAGCCAGAAGTGCTCCACGTAGCTCGACCTTGGGTCATAGCCGATGTTATCGAGCGTTGTGTCTACCCAAGTGGTAATTCGGATCGTCTCTTTGAAATCTACCGTCACCCGCCTGGATCTTTCGAGGTCTTTTCTTTCCAATACGACATCGCCTTGGGGCTTTGGGCTAGTGAGTTCCATTTCGACTCCATTCCTCCGGGATCCAATTCCGTAGTTAATGAAATAGCATGAAATATACTCAGATGCAACTCGCAATAATAGAACTCGCAATGACATGCCTTTTAATTTGCAAACTTAGAGAAGTGGTAATGCGACTCAATGCTCCTTTTGGGTATCGACGACGGCGACCTCGGCCTCGACGGCTCGTTTGCATGACCTATTGCAAGAGCGCCGAGGATCTCAAGGTGGTCGGGGATCAAAAAACGATCACGGATCCGCTCCTCGTTGCGGAAGATTCCAAAAAATAGTGCTCCTAGCTTTAAGTCGACCGCTTTCAGTAAAATGAGCATCGTCGACGAAGCGGCATCGGTAAGCCAGTACGGAACGGGCCAGTTCTCTGCACGAGAGAGTCCCGAGGAGGCTTTATCCTTTTGGGAGTAGCGATTGAAGTAAGCGTCAGGGTTAGCCAACGGAACCATGATCATCGGAGCGGCTCGAACGCCCTCGTGGTCTCGGTTCCTTTCCCGCCACGTCGCTTCGGTGTGGATCTCCCAAAAATCCTCGATATCAGGTCTGTCTAGAAGGACCAAATATTCAGTGCCTTGACTATAACCAGCAGAGGGGCCCCTGGTTCCAGCCAAAAAGAGTGCCTCTCGATCCTGTACAGACAACGGGGTGTCGCTAAAGGATCGGCACATCTTCCTGCTTGCAATCACAGAATCAAATTCCATTTTTCAAACCTAATCCCGAAATCATCTCTAAGGCCATATCGTCGTTACGATCCAGATATTCGGCGGTAGGGCTCCGCAGGCCTAAGAGCTTGAGAACGCTGCATCTCGATTATTTAGTATTGCAGCGCAGTTCGGTTCCAACCAGCGGATATCAACCTCAGATAGCGGGGTAGAAAAGGCCCGGAACGGACACATTGGAGTTGCAAAGGTTGCCAAGCATTGTTAATTCA
>JAKAPB010000186.1 GCA_021823045.1 Actinomycetes bacterium
CGAGCTCCCCCACATCTCATTGAATCCATTATCCCTTGCGAAGGCCCTGATCCCCCTCCGCAACTTCTGCTGCCTGGTAAGCCCTCCGACTTGAGGCGGATTGAGACGGAGTTTATCCACTCTAGAGTACCCGTAGTGCCTTGCGACCTCCTCTATGATGTCTACTTCGATGGCACAATCTGGGCGAAAGCTTGGAACCGTTACTAATAGGTCTTCTTCAAGTGGAACAACGCCGAATCCGATCGGCTCCAACAGACCCTTGACCTCATCAATTAGAAACTCGTGATTCAAATACGAATTCAGCTTTGCAAAACGAACCTTGACCCGTTCCGGTTCGAAAAGGTACGGAACTACCTCGAGCATCGCCGACGGTTTTGCCTCTAGCAATTCGCAGAACCTAGCGAGGGCTATCGGCGGTAGCTCGGGGTCGACACCCCTTTCGAAACGGGCGGAAGCCTCCGACCTAAGCTGCATCCTCTTCGAAGTCCTAGCGATAGTAGATGGTTCAAAGTGCGCCAGCTCCAAAAGAACCGAATCAGTAGAATCGGATATTTCCGAGGACTCTCCTCCCATGATTCCAGCGAGGCCGACGACCCTGTCATCTGAATCAACGATAACAATATCGCCCGAGCCGTTATCCTTATCGACTGCCAACTTTCGGACTACGTTATCCAAAGTCACCAATTCATCGGAAGGTTCAGCCGCCCTTACTGACACGACCTTGGACGGGAGCTTATCTGCGTCGTATGGATGTGTTGGCTGGCCGAGCTCTAGCATAACGTAGTTCGAAGCGTCCACTACTGGACTTATCGATCTCATTCCACAGAGTTCCAGCCTTAGCGGTACAAACCCCTTTACGCGTAGCCTTGAAGCACCCTCGATCTTGGCAAGTAGGAGTCGGTCACACAGGCTTTCATCCAAAACCTTCGCCCGCTTTAGCTCATCATCCGCCGTCATCTCGAATACTCGGGACGATGGCTGACAGAATGGGAGGCGGAAATGGGCCGCCAGATCCCTTGCGACGCCGATCACAGAATTTGCATCCGGCCTATTAGCCTCTATCGCGAGGTCGAAAAGGATATCCGGCTTGATCGAGAGTGCCTCGGCTATAGGCGTCCCCGGGAGAAGTGCCTTATCGAGTAACATTAACCCGCCTGCATCCGACCCTAGGCGAAGCTCTGTTTTAGAACAGAGCATCCCAAAGGAGTCGACACCGCGCATCTTGGCTGCCTTAATTTTCAGTCCATTTGGGAGAGCCGCACCAATTGCCGCATATGGCACATAATCGCCAACGACAAAGTTGAACGCACCACACACAACCTGTATCTCGCCTTGATTACCGACGTCGACGATCACCCGTCTGATCCTGTCGGCGCCCTTGATCGCCTCTATCTCGATTACCTTTGCTACGTAAACCAAGTCAAGATTTTCACCGATTCTGTCTATCTCTTCGACGACGAGACCGAGGTTATTCATAGCGTCGGCCAAAGTCCCCACGAGGGCATCGGACACAGCATCAGGCCCGCTATCGTCGTCCAAAGAGTAAAAATCGGCAAACTCCGATAACCAGGACAAAAGAACCTTCATTTATACCCCTAAATCAGAACTGCGCCAGAAAACGGATGTCATTGTCTAGATAGACTCGTGCGTCGGAAATAGCGTGCTTCATTTGAGCACAGCGGTCGATTCCAAAGCCGAATGCAAAGCCACTCCACTCCTCTGGATCTAAGCCGACCGACTTCAAGACATTCGGGTGGACCATTCCGCAACCGCCGAGTTCGATCCACCCGGTATTGGAACAGGTTCTGCATCCGACTCCGTCGCAGATAGTGCAGGTTATTTCGAATTCAGCCGAAGGTTCAGTGAACGGGAAGTATGCCGGGCGCAATCTGGAAGTCTTGTTAGGGCCGAAATAAGCCTTAGTGAATGTGTCAATAGTCCCCGCAAGGTGAGCAAAGTTAATCCCTCTATCTACGACTAATCCTTCAATCTGGTGAAAAGCTGGCGTGTGGCGAGCATCGGCGGTGTCTCTTCGATAGACCCTTCCGGGCATAACGGCGTAAATCGGCGGTGACTGAGTAGACATAACCCGAATCTGCGTCGGTGAGGTATGGGTTCGCAACAGCACCGAGTTAGCTGATCCAAAATCTAAAAAGAAGCTATCTTGCGAAGCCCGTGCCGGGTGGTGGCGGGGGATATTTAGCGCCTCAAAGTTATTCCATTCACTTTCGACTTCCGGTCCGTCTTCGACGACAAATCCCATTCCGACGAAGACGTCTTCGAGTTCCGCCCTAGTCTGTGAAATCAAATGGACCGACCCGATGCCATCGTTCTTGCTAACCAGAAACTCCGATAGGTCCTGTGCCTCAGAAGCGATGCGCTGCTCGGTCTCCCTGGCAACCAGCACAACCCTTGCGGCGTCTGAATAACCCACCACCTTCGAGCGGACTTGGTTCAGTACCTCGCCGACTACCTTCCTTGCCTCGGGATCTAGATTCCTCAGCTCTGCGGAGATCTCGGCCAAAAAGCCCTTCTTCCCGATGTAGCTGAGCTCGAGCTCGCGAAGATCCGCTACCTTTTCAGCTTCGCTAAAGTGGCTTTCCGCCCGCTTCAATATTCCTTCCAACTGAACCAGAAGGTCATCAACCGTCACCAAAAACAGCTCCTTGGAGTCTTGATAGCATCTATGCCGCCCTTGACTGCTCGCACCCGAGGAGGGCTTGGTGTCAGTAAAGCGACTCGTACAACAAGGCTAGTGATACAGAGTAGATAACCATTACCGACTAGCTGAACAGGCAGAGTAGATCCGAGCATTTAATCCGCCAAAACTCAAATAATATAAGATCACCTGAGACGCTCTTTTAAGTCTGCCAGCCCAAGACGGTCTATAGAAACAACCAGAGCGGCTCGGTGGAGCATCGGCCAGTGGCTGAATAAAATACGAACCCTCTGATGGGATCGGCGGTCAGTTAGCGTTAGACCGACCAAGTTATAATGCCGAAAAGGAACTTTTAGCGCTTCGACGCCTTAATTTTACCCGAGCCAATTACCCCTGCTGTTCTGGTCCCTCCTTCCAATTGCCACACATATCGACTTACCACCATGGGGTGTATGGGACAATGCCCCCGCTTTAACCATGGGGAGGGTTCAATGCCAATCAAGTGAGTACTATGGAAAAACAATCGAATTAACCCATCCCCGATCGCTACTCTGGCAGCCGACTAGAGTTCTGGTTTTTGATCGATTGGTCGCTAGTTTTATCAAGACTCTGCTCGAGTTAAGCTAGCTCCTCCCAATCCAAACACTTGCCACCTCGCAGAGCATTTAAACTGGCACTAAGCTACAATTGCCCTTGAGTGTGCTCCTGAGGAGGAACCGTGGCTTTAAGCGACGACAAGTCAAGTCGAAGTGACATTATGGGTGGACCAGACGCTTTAGAGGAAGACGTCGCCGGTGGATCAGACGCTTTAGAGGAAGACGTCGCCGGTGGATCAGACGCTTTAGAGGAAGATGTCGCCGGTGGATCTGACGCCCTAGAGGAAGATGTCGCCGGCGGGCCAGACGCTTTAGAGGAAGACATCGCCGGCGGGCCAGACGCTCTAGAGGAAGACATCGCCGGACCAGAGGGAAACTAATCCCCTAGCGAGTCTCCGCCAAATGCAGGTTCACCACGTGCAATCGGAGGTGCACCGGCAACCGGAAGAAACAGCATCCAGAGGTTTACAAGGTCGGTGTCTGTAGTGGACGCCGACCGAGTGGTGTTTTGTACAAATTCTAAGTTTCCTGCCTCCTTGGAAGAGAGCGCCGACGACCTGGACACCGCCGTATCGACGGCCCTCCAGCGACAGGCACCTATGTCATTCGGATCAAAAACGCTTTGCAAATCTCCATGGCCCCAACTAGATCCTTACAGTTTGGCATGCGCATGCTCACACCCGCGTAGGCGAATCGGTTTTCACTCGGTTTTCTTCCACGCTTCAATTCCGACCCTTTGCGACTATCCCCACGGAAATCCAACCAAAATACCCAAACCGAACACAAATCATTTGTAAATTAGATAAATTACAACGGATTCCTAGATGAGGTGGGGGACAAGTGATCGATAGAGGAAAGCTCAAATCGGCATTAGCAAAAGAGTCTGATCGTTTTATTGAAGAGCATCCCAAATCTAACGAGCAGTACAGGAAATCCCGCGAACACCTGCTTGGTGGAGTACCAATGGCATGGATGAAGAGGTGGCCAGGGGCATTCCCGATCTTTGCCCGTTCAGCTACGGGGGCAAAGATAACCGACATTGACGGTCGTCAATATGTCGATTTTGCCCTCGGTGATACCGGGGCGATGACCGGACATGCACCCGTCTATCTCGCAGAGGCGATAGTAGAGCAATCAAAAATCGCTATTACCACCATGATGCCGTCAGAAGACTCTATCGAAGTAGCCAAAGCCCTTACCGAAAGATTCGGACTCAACAAGTGGCAGTTCGCCCTGTCTGCGACCGATGCGAACCGTTTCGCCTTACGTCTAGCTCGATTCGTAACTAGGAGAAGACAAATTCTCGTTTTCGACTGGTGCTATCACGGTACCGTGGACGAGACCTTGGTGACACTCGATGACTCAGGTAGGGTCATCCCGAGGCTAGGAAATTCCACCTCGGCATTTGACCCGGCACAAACGACCAAGGTTGTACAGTTCAATGATCTCCCTGCACTGGAGGAAGCACTTCGCACAGAGGATGTAGCGGCAGTATTGTGCGAGCCCGCATTGACCAACATCGGTATTGTCCTCCCCGACGATGGCTTCCATGGAAAACTCCGGGAACTTTGCACCAAATACGGCACCCTTCTCATCATCGATGAAACGCACACTATTTGCGTAGGGCCAGGTGGATACGGCAGGCAGTACGACCTAAAGCCCGACATGCTGACCATCGGAAAGCCAATTGGCGGTGGGATTCCATCGGCGGCCTTTGGTATGACCGAAGAGGTGGCGATCCAGTTGGAGGAGATGGTGAATGAGGACTCAAT
>JAKAPB010000187.1 GCA_021823045.1 Actinomycetes bacterium
TTGCAGGCGCTCGTAGGTCTCTTGGGATAATGAAGTCTGGCTCACGAGATATAAACTAGCGTGTTGGCTTAGACGCTTTGTCCTGGCAATTCCTGGTGGGTTTTTTTGGAAGGTCGGTTTTCTGGCGGCTGACTGCGCTGAGACCAGGAGGTCTGCAAGCCAAATGAGAGCAGGAGATTCTATCTTGTTGTAAATAGAGGTTCCGTGGCGATACCATCAGTAGCGACAACGCCAAACTTGGCGAATGTACGGCGGACATGGTTCGGTCAAGCTCGTTTGTTACCTCGCCGATCGGTGGTTATAAAGCTGGTGGTGGGGCAAGGTTTACTGCCGCTTGGCCATAAGCGAAAGTGGCTAAAAGCAAGCTCAGTTTGACGCAGAGCCCAGCCATGTGGCTGGCTTAGCTGAAGTCGACCCTGTCTGAACAAGATCTCACTTGAAGTTGAGTAGCAATTAATCGCCCCAATGGGAGCAGTTATGTGTAAGTTAACTGGAATTTTCCGCTAGTTTTGAATCAGCCATGCGAAGAGTTCCCCGTTTTAACGTCGCCACAGTAATTATTAGATAGCTCACGCCTGACAGGTGTGAGCTTTAGGCCGACCCTCTAGGGGCGGTCTTTTTATTTTCTGGGCGTTCTTGGGGTGGCTGTCTGGCCGCATGGGGCAGGGATTTGAGGAGTTTGCGTGACGAGTCACAGGATAGCCGTTATCGGAGGGGACGGGATTGGCCCCGAAGTGTCCGAGGAAGCGCTGAAGGTGGCCAGAGCCACTGGGGTTAATCTCGAGACTACTGAGTATGACTTGGGTGCCGCCAGGTATGTCAAGACCAAAGATGTTCTACCCGATGGGGTCCTAGCGGAACTCAGGGGATATGAGGCGATAGTGTTAGGGGCAATTGGGCCGGCTATTGGCTCCAAGGAGGTGCCGTCGGGAATTCTGGAGCGCGGGCTGCTTCTTAAGCTTCGATTTGAGCTCGACCTTTACGTGAATCACCGTCCGTTTCTTTCGCCGAACGGTTCCGACATTGCAGCTAATAAAGTTTGCGACATGGTGGTAGTCCGAGAGAACACGGAAGGCACCTATGCCGGTGAAGGTGGATTCCTTCGCAAGGGAACTCCACATGAAGTCGCAACTCAAGGGTCAGTCAACACTAGATTTGGCGTAGAACGAGTTATAAGATATGCATTTGACCTAGCCTCCAAGAGGCCGAGGAAGCATCTAACCTTGGTTCACAAGACCAACGTCCTAACTTATTCTGGGGACCTGTGGCAAAGGACCTTCGACGAGGTTTCCGCATCTTTCCCCAATGTCGAAGTGGCGTACAATCACGTCGATGCGAGCTGCATCTATTTGGTAGAAAACCCCAGTCGATATGACGTAGTTGTCACGGATAATCTTTTCGGCGATATCATCACCGATCTAGCGGGAGCAGTATCTGGAGGTATCGGTTTCGCCGCTTCAGCGAATCTGAACCCCGACCGTACTGGACCATCTTTGTTTGAACCTGTTCATGGCGCCGCTCACGATATCGCTGGTACAGGCAAAGCGAATCCTATAGCCGCTATCCGCTCGGTAGCATTGATGTTAGATTTTCTCGGCGAGGCGGAGGCGGCGAGGGCCATTGAGAGGTCGCTTCAGACCCCGCTCCCACAAGGACTCACCACCAAAGCAATTGGTGACTTTTACGCAGAAAGGGTATAGAAATGCCAATTACCACTACTGAAAAGATTTGGATGGATGGCGAGCTTGTTCCGTGGCAAGACGCACAAATCCACGTTCTGACTCATGGACTCCACTATGGTTCGGGTGTTTTTGAGGGTATTCGAGCGTATCCCACAGATCAAGGCCCAGCGGTATTTAGGCTGAAAGAGCATATTGCCAGGTTGTTTACGTCCGCCAAAATTCTGATGATGGAAATTCCTTTTAGTGAGGAAGAACTCGTCGAAGCGACAAAAGCCGTCGTCCGAGAGAACCATTTAGATTCTTGCTATCTGCGGCCAATTGCTTACCTTGGCTATGGTGAGATGGGGCTAAATCCACTGAGCTGTGAAGTTAAAGTGGCGATCGCGGCTTGGCCTTGGGGTTCGTACTTGGGGGATGAGGGCGTAGAAAATGGCATAAGGGTCAAGATTTCCTCTTGGCAGCGCCATGATCCGAACTCCGTTCCCCCTGCTGCCAAATGTACGGGAATGTACGTGAACTCCTCCCTTGCGAAGATTGAAGCGGTGAAATCTGGTTACGACGAGGCGATTATTCTCTCATCTTCTGGCAATGTCTCAGAGTGCACCGGTGAAAATATCTTTGTGTTTCGCAATGGAAGACTAATGACGCCACCAACCTCCGCTGGTGCCCTAGAGGGAATCACTCGATCGACCATTATGACTATCGCATCTGACCTGGGCGTAAAGGTTACGGAAGAAAATATGGTTCGGTCTGATCTGTACCTGGCGGATGAGATGTTCTTGACTGGGACCGCCGCAGAGGTCGTTCCGGTTGCCTCAGTCGATGATCGCGCTGTTGGTGCAGCAAAGCCAGGGTCCGTGACGCGATCGATTCAGCGGGCCTACCACCAGGCGGTTCGTGGTGAATTGGCGGATTATAAGGAGTGGCTAGACTATGTCGGCTGAGCTCCCATTAGGGGTGCTACCTGCGCACGTCGATATCTATGATACGACGCTGCGGGATGGATCTCAGCAAGAAGGTCTCTCACTGACAGTAGATGACAAACTGCGCGTGGCCAGGCAGCTTGACACCTTGGGGGTCGCATATATCGAGGGTGGTTGGCCGGGCGCAAATCCAAAAGATGAGGAGTTTTTCAAGCGAGCGCCTTTTGAACTCAAACTTTCATCGGCCAAGCTAGTAGCTTTCGGGTCGACTAGGCGGCCGTCGGTAAAGGCAGAGGACGACGCTGTGCTCAAGGCACTTGTCACAGCTGGAACCGACACGGTATGTATAGTCGCAAAATCTTGGGATTATCACGTGAAGGAGGCATTGAGAACCTCGCTAGAGGAGGGGATCAAAATGGTGCACGATTCGGTTTCTTATCTGGTGGCGGGCGGGCAAAGTGTGTTTCTGGATGCTGAGCATTTTTTCGACGGCTACAAAGCGAACCCAAAATACGCCCGAAGGATCCTATTGACGGCTCAGGATGCTGGTGCATCCTCGCTTGTGCTGTGCGATACCAACGGCGGTAGCTTGCCATTTGAAGTCGAAGAGATCGTTGGCTCCTTGCGAGGAGACTTTTCGGTCGACCTTGGGGTTCATTTTCATAACGACTCGGGTTGCGCGGTAGCTAACTCTCTATCGGCGGTTCGAGAGGGGGCAACCCAGGTGCAAGGCTGTGTGAATGGATACGGAGAACGTACGGGAAATGCGGACCTTACCAGTACTATTCCGAATCTGACCCTAAAAATGGGAGTCGAGACAATTCCGAGGGATCGCATCAAGGTCCTTACGTCGGTTTCTAGGCATATAGCCGAAATAGTTAATCTTGCGCCTTCAAACCAAGCCCCTTACGTCGGGCATTCGGCCTTCGCTCATAAGGCCGGCCTGCACGTTTCTGCCCTGGTTAGGAAGAAGGACGCATATGAGCACATAGATCCAGCCGAAGTTGGCAACGGTACTCGGTATGTAGTTTCCGAGATGGCGGGAAGGCAGTCTGTTGCCATTAAGGCCCAAGAATTAGGCCTCGAGCTCGAAGGCGATGAGGTCAAGACGGTGCTAGAGCATCTTAAGGATCTGGAGCACAAGGGATATCATTTTGAAGCTGCGGATGGCTCCTTGGAGCTTTTGATGCGCAGGGCTAAAGGTTGGTCCCAGCAGTACTTTGCTTTGGAGTCATTCAGGGTCATGACCGACTACCGCGAGGGCGGTGAAGCGATTACTGAGGCTACGGTAAAGCTATGCGTTGGCCAAGACAGAGTCATTGCGACGGCCGAAGGTAACGGCCCGGTCAATGCGCTAGACAGCGCTTTGAGAAAGGCACTGTCTGGGCACTTTCTCGAGCTTTCAAAGATGTATCTTACGGACTTTAGGGTGCGGGTGTTGGACTCATCTTTGGGTTCTGGAGCTGCCGTTCGGGTGCTTTTGGACTCCACTGATGGATCGGACAGCTGGGCCACCATGGGTGTGTCACCGAACATTATCGAGGCGTCATGGCATGCCCTCGTGGATTCGATAGTGGTGGGGCTATTAAAGCTTGCTGGAGTTGAAGGTGCCAGTTAGCCAACTTGCCATTTAGCGAATAGGCTCTAGGGCAGACGTTATGCGACCCTCGTTGGAGGTTTTTCGAATTGACACAGCCCGACTACGTACCAATTGTGGAATCTGAGGAGGTCCGGAAGTTCTGGGTCCAACCCGCTTCCCCGGAAGCTGGGGTTTCAAAGGTAAGCCAGCTCAGCCTTCCTGACCAGCATCGGGGTGATCGGAGGGGTAGTCCTGGCCCGGACATGGGATACGCGTTGAAACTGGGTCAGAGATTAAAGGGAACACTCGAACTCTCCATACACGAGCATGAAGAAGACGCAATTGCTGGGATTGTAGCGCTAGCGATGAAGAGGGCTTCCTTATTCGGCAGGGCTCCCGTTTCAACTGATCTTGAAGTTTCTGCCAGCCTCCTTGGGTACAGGGGTAATGTATCTCCTGAGATCAAGGCAAGGACAGCGAAGCTTACTTTTGGTGTCTCCCATGATTATCAAAGGCTTAGAACGCTCGTCGATTCGGTGATCGAGGACTCTCTGCGTCTTCCGTTGGATAAGGCAAAGGCGCTAGCGGAAAGCTGACTCCGTCGTGACGTGGTTGCTCGTTTTGGCAAAAGAAAATTGCCGGATGGGCGGCTGGCAAATAGGCTTCGAATAGTTCATCGGTTTCTAGAAGGGTGGGGCAAATTTGCCCCACCCTTCTGTTGAATGCCAGGGTCAAATCAGTCCTTATTCTCCCGGTAGTAGTCCCTCCAGATCAGTTTGTAGATTCCTATCTTTTTAGGAATGGCTCGAAGGCCGGGAACAAAGGGAACTAACGATAGTGCC
>JAKAPB010000188.1 GCA_021823045.1 Actinomycetes bacterium
GCGATTTCGGGCAGAGGCGACCTCCGCCGCTGCGCTTAATCATCCCTCGGTCATGAGGGTTTTTGACTGGGGTGAGTCGAACGGCACTCCATACCTGGTGCTCGAGTACCTATCTGGAGGCTCGCTTAGGGAGTATCTAGCCGTTGGCAAGGTGCTCGATGAGTCGAGAGCCGCCGCCCTGTCTCTCCAGGTCGCTCAAGGGTTGGCCTACGCCCATTCAAGGGGGTATGTGCATCGGGATATGAAGCCAGCCAACCTTCTCTTTGACGAAGAGGCGAGGGTGCGAATCGCCGATTTTGGACTCGCCCGCTCTCTTTCTGAGTCAGCCTGGACCGAACCGATTGGCGTGCTTATCGGCACGGCTAAGTACGCATCGCCCGAACAAGCTAAGGGCTTGGATTCGACTGAGGCATCGGATGTCTATTCAACGGGGCTCATAATCTACGAGTCGATGTCTGGCAAGCTCCCCTTCGTCGGCGACACGACCTTATCGACGTTGATGGCCCGGGTCGACATAAACTTGAAGGCTCTTCCAGAGCACGGAAGGCTTTCGAATTTGATCGAAAGTTGTTGTCGGGCCGACCCCGAGGAACGAATTACCGCTTCGAGCCTCGTAAGCGAGTTGGAGTCTCTAGTTAGGGTGCTTGAACCGCCGAGACCTTTGGAGCTGCATCACTTTTACGATGTACCTTCGGCTCAAAGCGAAATCGATAAAACCTCGCTTTTCGTCCAAAATTCGATAAATGTAAGTTCGGAAGTAGAACTAGAACCGGTTGGTGTGGGGGCGAATGCCCCAGGCTCTAATTTCTTTGATCTTGAGGCGTTTACTCAGACTTCGATCCTGGTCTCCTCGGAGGTGCAAGGCTCACAAAGTCTTGAGGAGGTAGACAATGCCAACCAACTGGCCAAACCCGAGACCGCTAAACCCAAGAAGAGGCGGAGCAGATGGTGGATGGCTCTTTGGCTATTTTTGCTCCTGGCTGTCCTTGCTTTCGCCGGTGCGGTAGGGACAGGATTTTTGAAAATACTGCCTCCCGCAAAGGTGAGAATCCCGGCTGTCGCTGGTTCGAACTTCACCCTGGCCAGCAGTCGGTTGAAAGCTGTCGGCTTGACTTCATCCTTGGCTGGATATTCCTACTCAAAAACCATTCCGAAGGGCGAGGTGATCTCCGAGTCTCCAGCAGCAGGGGTGATCATTCCCGACACTACGACGGTAAAGTTGGTGGTTTCAAAGGGTCCGCCGCCTGTGGTTCTACCACGACTCGAGGGTATCTCGATTACCGCCGCAGAATCGGTCCTTGGGGCCGATGGGCTGAAATACACAGTTACTAAGAGCTATTCGGAGACAGTCGCTTCGGGGATCATCATATCTGCTAGTCCTAATGCCGTCACGGTCCTCTATGGGTCGAGCGTTTCCTTGGTGGTTTCAAAGGGGCCAGCACCAAGAAATGTGCCAAATCTCGTCGGATCCACCGCCCAGCAGGCGACTAGCCAGTTGGGTAGCCTAGGGCTAGTAGCCAACATCATCAACGCCTATTCCAACACCGTTGCCGTAGGGACCGTGATGTCTACCAATCCATCTGCGGGGCAGCTGGCAGCGAAGGGCTCGACGGTAACGGTTACCGTGTCGCAGGGACCGCACCTTGTCCAAGTCCCGAATGTGCTTGGAGATACAATAAGCCAGGCCCAAAGCGCACTGACTAACGTAGGCTTGACAGTGGCCAACATCTACGGGCCATCCGGAGCAACCCATGCGCTCGGGACCGACCCGTCAGCGGGTACGACGGTTGATTACGGGACTTCGGTCAATCTGTACGTCTTTTAGTGCTTGATCCCTGTGTTGTAATTACCGCTTGCAATAGACGGCTATGCCGTCATATCCTTGATCTGCTGCCCAATGAGGTCAGTGCCGTTCTGAGGCATCGCTCCTTGGAGGGACATTAATTTGGTCATGTCACCGGTGACTCTTATCTTGCCCGCCATGAATGCCTCTATTCCCGCTTGTGGGTTCATCTCTACAAATAGAGCTTTTGCCGTTGCGTAGTCCAAGGCGATAGTGATGTCCGGATTGTCAAGTTCGCCTATCTCCATGTCCAGGAATCCTTGGCTCGTGTCGACGTAAATATGGAGTTCGCCTTCGCCAAAGGGTAATTCAGTAACTATCTGATTCATCCGGATATTGGTGACGATAGCCGTCCCCTGTTCAGGACTACTCTGGCGCAATCTTCGTGCCTCCTCGATCCACTCTGGACTTAGAAATGGGAATTTCACCAAGTGTGCTCCTCTATGGTCGCCTTGCGGTTCTAAGCCTACCGCAGGAAGGGCGCGAAGTTCGAAGCCACTTGATAATCGACGGTAATTATCGGCTATCCACTCTGCTTGTTTGAGTTTTATAAGGGGCTAGAAATTTTAGAGTCAGACGGTGGCAAGATTGTGCGGAGCGCTTTGCATTATCGCGAGGAGCCAGGTCGACGAGGGGTACTTTGGCGCAGTTGGGTATATCGATATCCCGTTTATCAAGTATCTGGTGAGGCCTAAGCCGCTGTTTGTAGACCGGCGGCGCCGATAGCTCAAAACCGGTGGGTCGAGTGGTGATTTATGGAGAACAAAACAGATATATGTCAATGTTCGATGGTTTGAAAGGCCCTAACGTATCGAAATGCCTGATTGGAACTGATGAATTATTTGATCAAACTTTGTTCCCTTACCCAAGGGTAACTGGCCGTTTCGCCACGGTAGTTTTGGATGCGGGGTCAATATCGGCAAGTGGCCGAGATAACTTTAGAAAAAATGTCAAGAATTTTTAGGGAGATTGGATTTAGGAGCCTCACGAGCAAAGCTAGCGATCGCTTCGGACGGCAGAGAGCCTCGTAGGGATTTGTGTGGTTTGTACTTTGTCAACTTTGAGCAGAGTCTGATTTTGGGAAGCGAAGATTGGGGTAGGTATGAAGAAGTTAAGCATCTATATAACTAGGCTGTTCGGCTTAGTAGTGGTGATATTCGGCATCTTGACCCCAGCCTTCGCGGCAACTGCTTCTGCAACTTCGCTCCAAACGATATTTGTCAAACAGTCCTCCTTGTCGAAATTCAGCTGTGGAAGCGATCCGAATCAGTGGGGATTCGTTATCACAACACAAGGACTGACATCTTCGGAGATTCCTCCCTACATATCCGTCGAATGGTCATCTACCCAGCCGACCTTTGTCCCCCTTTACCTTTCAAACGCTCCGGTTCAAGGCGGCTCGGCACACTATTTTACCGATACATCTGTTAATCCAGAGTCCTATGCTTTTGATAAACCTCTGAACGCTGAAGTAAATATATCCACAGATTGGACGGGTCAGTTCGTGCTGAGCCACGGGGCATGTCCTAGCACCACTGCCCCAACTCTGACCATTACCAAGACTGCGGGCAGCACGCCTATTAACGCAGGAAGCAACTCGAGCTTTATTATTGCCTCCTCAGCCAACAACCTTCTCTCAGCAGACCAAGTGACACTGACCGACCCGCTGCCAATTGCTCTAGGGGTTAGCTACTTGCTCGACTCGAGCAGCAATAAGCCGAGTGGGTCACAGGTGGCTTGGACAAGCTGTGCGATAAGTCCGGCCCAGGTGCTAAGTTGCAGTTATACTGCGCCGAACGATGGATCATTTTCATTTGCCAAAGTGATAATTGACGTCTCCTCTAGTGCTACTGCGCCCACAGAGACTCTCGACAACACTGCGACGATCTCCGCTGACGGTATAGTCGAGACCTCTTACGCTTCGATATTGATCAAATCTGCGGTGCCAACTCTCACCATCGAAAAGACCGTCGGTATCCCGGGCTCCGTTTCCCAGAGTATTGGGGCCGGTCAAGACTCGATATTTACCCTTAGCGACCTAGGTGTCGTTGGTTGGGATTACGGTAAGGTAGCCTTGACCGACCCGCTGCCATCAGGGAGCGGTGTTAGTTATTCGCTGGATGCTGCGAATAACGACCCAACGGCAGGCCAGATCGCTTGGGACAATTGCAGCCTAACGTCGGACACTGTGGCTTGTGCCTATACTCCATCGCCGACTGGAATATTTGACCCAAGCTTTGCAAATGTCGTGGTGGATGTTTCGACGACTTCCTCGGCCTCGGGCGAGACACTGAACAACACGGCTACTATTGCACTAGCTACCATAACCGCTCAAGCTAGCGCTTCGCTAACCGTGACCGGAGGGCCTAGTCCGGAGGCGCCGTCACTTTCGATTACAAAGCTAGCTACTGAGCCAATAATCAACGCTCCTGGCTCTTCGACCTTTACCATCGACTCTTCGGCCACGATAATGAATATTGAGCCGGAAAGCTTTGGCCCGTTGAATTCTGGCGGAGCAACTCCCTCCTCACCTTCTCCCCAGATAGTACTGTTTGATCCTCTGCCAGCAGCTCCAGGGATCAGCTACTCGCTCGACCTGAGCAGCAATGTAGCGACCGGTTCTCAGGTGACTTGGACAAATTGTTCGCTTGGTTTGGGAAATAGCGTTCCGAGCTCCGGTTCCACTACCTTCACTGCAGGTACTTTTTCCCCTTCAGGCGCTGCGGCGGCGGTTTACTGTTATTTCTCCTATAGTGCTTCGCAGCAGGGACCCTCGACGAGCTACAACTTTGCCCGGGTTATCGTGGACGTGAAAGCTGACAGCACTTCACCGGAGCAGACCGTACTTAACACCGCATCGATCACGGCCCAAGGGGTAAGCGAGTACTCCTCGGCTTCGATATTGATTCACTCTGCGACCCCAACCCTCACGATCATCAAGACTGCCGGTATGCCCGGCTCTTTGGCTTCATCTGTTTATGCTGGTCAAGACTCGATATTCACCATGAGTTCTTTAGGCGTAACCGGTTGGGACTACGGAAAGGTTACCCTGACTGATCCGCTGCCATCAGGGACTGGCGTTAGTTACGCTCTCGACCCCGACAACAACAGTCCGACACGCTAGGAATTGGCTTGGGATAGTTTCAGGTTAAGGTGTGATTCCGTGGTATGTA
>JAKAPB010000189.1 GCA_021823045.1 Actinomycetes bacterium
GCCGCCAGTAGCCAATGTTGGTAATCTCCATCGTGAAAGTCCTATCGTCAACCTTTGCGATTGTGCAGCTATAGCTTTTTGGCCAAAGAGCGTCGATCTGATAGAAGAGCGGTTTGGGATTATGGTCGTTTACTACCGTAATTGAACTACCGCTTTTCAAGGAACCTATTTTCCAAAAGACGACGTCGTGACGGACTCTCGGCTCAAGTGGTCGCAGATCGATCGTCGAGACAGCCGGAGCACTCTTCAACTCGGCAAACTCGTGCTGGATCTCAGAGAGTACCAAGGCAGCCTCTTCATCTGAGACCGAAGATAGCACCTGTGGCAAGATAAAGCGATTCTCCTTCTGTGCGTGCAAGGAAAAGACCTCACTTATCACCAGCGAGACGGCCGCCTGTTCCGATCCAGAAAGAGTCTCGAACTCGTCGATCTTCGCCCTTAGGTAGCCGTGCTCGAAGAGCATCGTCTCGACCACCTCCGCTAGACCAACCTTTTGTGCCCGTAGGTAGACGCTGTTCTCCTCTGCTTGGGCGTGGGGGAGAATATCACTTCTAAAATAGCCGGAGAATTCTTTCTCCAACTGCGAGCGGGCTTCGGGCGATGCCCCTTTTGTCATGGAATTCGCTAATGCTGACAGTCTCTGCGCCATCTCGGCATGGTGAGCTTCGATAGCACTGTGCACACGTTGTGCTTCGGTCTGCTTCTTCCCCAATGTCACCGGGATCCCTGCGTCATCGGAGTCTAAATTCTCGACACGGCCGCTCACTTCGTCTCCTTTTTATTATACTCTACACTAGAAATATAATCGGCTTCGGCATAAGTGAGGCAACTTAATCGTGAATGGCGTTCCAATCGATTCTCCGGCTCCGGCTAACAACTACTCCCATTCAAACCTTGGCATGCCTAAGAGCGTCCCACCGCCACGGATTCCCCTTGGTTTCTTTTCAATCGCCGCACTCGCGCTTTTCACCGATGGAATCCTCGGGATCTTTCTCGGTTCACGGGTAGTTGATAATCCAACGGGCCACCTGGCAATTGGAATGACCCACATGTTCATGCTCGGCGTGGCGTCGATGGCAGTCCTTGGTGCGTTACACCAGTTCATCCCGGTCATTGCGGCCCAAAAGCTCAGGCACCCCCAACTCTCCTACTGGGGCGGCGGACTCTTTGCGGCGGGTTCGATCGGTCTTGCAACCAGCTTTCTGCTCGAGATAAACCCCATGGTCGTCGCCTCGGGAATACTTGCGGTGATCGGGGTCATCCTCCTCGTGATCAACCTCTCCAAGCCGCTTATGGTAAAGGGAAAAGGAATATCGATTACTGGCACCCGGATCTCCTCGATCATGCTCGTGGCGGTCGCCTGCTTTGGCATCACCTATGCAGTGGACCGCAACGCTCACGAGAGCTTTTTCACCTTGTCTGCGAACTTGGTCATCGCTCATGCCCATATTGGCATCCTTGGCTGGCTGGGCATAAGTTACGTTGCCGTATCTGAAAAGCTCTGGCCGATGTTCATGCTCTCCCATCGCAAGTCCAACCGATCGAGCAAGATAGCGATTTTTGGGCTGGCTATTGGGGTAACCATCTTCGTCGTTGGAATGCTCGCATCGAGTACCTTGATAGCGATAGCCGCCGGTGTAATTATCGTGGGTGCCCTTGGTTCACATTTATATACCCTGGTGAGCGTAGTCTCCAAGAGACGGCGCAAGTTGGAGCTACTGCAGGGATATGTCATCGTTTCGGCGATATTCCTAATTGGCGCAATCGGCTTCGCCCTCGTGTCAGTTCTGTCAAAGCCCGCCTCGCAGCTTCGCATGCAACTTGCGGCGGCGGAAATAGTATCCCTTGGCGCTTGGATCGCTCTGGCAATAATCGGTCACGCCCACAAGGTCGTACCATTTATCACCTGGGGCATGCTTCGCTCTTCGGGGGTAAAGTTCACCCGGAATAACAGACCATTGGTCTTCTCAGACCTGCTAAATCCATCGGTAGCCAGAGTCAGTTTTATCCTGGTGACGGCTGGTTTCGCCTTGATCATCGCCGGCGTGGCAACTATGACCGGGACGTTATTCTCCATCGGCTCTGCTTCGCTTGCCCTAGCGGCCATAGCGGTTACTTCGAACCTGGCGATAAGGCCTTCTCGGATGCTGTCACACTTCGCAGAGGCGCAACCAGCAGCCGGTTGACGTCGATGGAGCTTCGACTTTAACCTAGGGTATCCTTATCGGCGAAGCCCAAGTGCCTTAGCGCTTATCGGGTCGATCATGTCTACCGACCATGGAGGACTCCATACCAGTTTGACTAGTACTTCATAACCGCTGCATTGCTCTAATGCCTCGCTAACTTGGATCGGCATCGATTCGGAGACCGGGCAGCCCAGGGTCGTTAGTGTCATATCGCACTCGAGTCGATCTTCGATGAACTCCAACCTATAGATCAAACCCAAGGCAACTACATCCAACGCTAACTCTGGATCGATAACTCCTCGAAGCGCCGACCAAGCCCGATTTAGGATCTCTTGTTTAGTCGTCTCTTGCACAGTTCTCTACTTTTCATTCCCTGGTCGAAGTGGTGAAAAGGTTTCTTTGTTTCTTTGCAACTTCTCCATTTTGTCCCACTAGTCCCGATGAAAAGTGACCGAGAAATGATCCGGAGAGTATTGGGTAACTTGGTAGCTAAATCCTTGTCCAAAAAGCACGCCTTCCAGGGGGACAGGCTCAAACGGCGCAATTACGACGAGATCCTGACCGTCTTGTAAGGCAGCAACACCTTGCATAATCGCATCGAACGGCTCCTGCCCTCCAGCCAGAATTGGCCTCACGTCGAGCACCAAATCGGCCTTTCGGCCTCCGTTGTCAACCGTCACATCCCCTCCTCACAATCCATCGCTAATAATTTCATCCTCTATTTATTCTATTCACCGATAGATATAATAACGGCCGGATGGCGAGGCCAAGAACCGGCACTCACCGATATCTAACAGCCCGGTACCGGGACATGTACTTAGCGCAAGGCCTATTCCGGCCGAGCAAGCGGCATGGTGGTGGGCAATATCACCGGCAGCCGGGGTCAATCAGGGTAGCTTGTCACCTTTTTGAAGTGAGCTAGCAAGACTAAAGTAGACCACCCCCCGGAACCCCGAACGTCCATTAGCTAGTAGTTATCGCAATCTGCACAGCTCAACTGGGTGAATCCCATCAAGACCGAAACGCCTGAAGGAGAGAAAGCAAACCCTCTCGCCATCGGTAGCCTGTGACTTTCAAATACTTCCCATTTGGCATAAAACGACCCATTCAGTGTTCGCTAAGAGGTGCGAACCGTCCCGCCAGCAAGATCGGCGTGATCGGGAAAACAACGATGAGAGGCTGGGCAAGCAAGCCCAGGAACGAAAGAGGTTAACTTGCAAGAGCAGATCCGACTTCTAGGTGCCAACTGGTGCCCAGACTGCAAAAGGGCGAAGAAATTTCTTGTAGACCAGAAGGTCCCCTTTGTCTATATCGACATCGAGTCGGACCCGGAGGCTAAGGTGCTGGTCGAGGAGCACAATGATGGCAAAACCATCATTCCGACTATCTACTTCCCTGACGGCGAGGTTCTTGTAGAGCCGACCAACGCCGAATTGGCCAAGAAACTGGATCTAGCGGTTATCGCCTCAAAGAAAAGCTACGACTTGATAGTCGTCGGCGGTGGGCCAGCTGGTCTCGCCGCAGCCCTCTATGCCGCCCGCGAAGGAATCGACACCTTGGTCATGGATCGAAGTGGCCTCGGCGGTCAGGCGGGAGTAACGGAGAAGATCGACAACTATCCGGGCTTTCCAGATGGTATCAAGGGCGCCGACCTAGCCGAGAAGTTCGTCGAGCACGCCAAGCGCTATGGCGTTGAACTACTCGAAGCCGCATCCGTTGTCGCTATAGATAAGGAACAGGACGGCACGATAGCGGTAAAGACCGAGGACGGAAATGTCTATATCGCCCAAGCGGTCGTCGTGGCGACCGGTTCATCCTACAGGCGCCTCGGCGTCGAGGGTGAAGACGACCTGATTGGCGCTGGGGTACACTTCTGTGCCACCTGTGACGGCCCCTTTTACAAGGGGGCAGAGGAACTTGTCGTCGTGGGAGGAGGCAACTCCGGGGTAGAGGAGGGTCTCTTTCTGACCAACTTCGCCAAAAAGGTGACGATCGTCGAATTCCAAGAGAAGCTTGCAGCGTCGAAACTCCTTCAAGACAAGGCGAATTCGAGCCCTAATGTGGAGGTCCGCACCAATACCGAGATCCTCGAGTTAAAAAAGACCGACGGAGGAAGGCTCGCTTCGATCTCCACCAAGGACCGGGGAACCGGTGAGATCACGGAGATTACCCCTGAAGCTATGTTTGTATTCATCGGTCTCGACCCCAATACGGAGATCTTCCAGGGAGCCTTAGACCTCGACCAGCGGGGATTTATCAAGACTACCGAGACCTTGATGACCTCAATCCCGGGGGTATTTGCCGCCGGAGATGTCCGATCCGGCTCGACCAAGCAACTCGCCTCGGCGGCCGGAGAGGGTGCAGCCGTGCTCCTGATGGTCAGGTCCTACCTAGAAAAAAAGGGTGACCTCGCAGTACACATCACTTAGCTCGAAGCAAACCTAAAAAGAGGCGGGGTCAACCAGCCCCGCCTCTTCGAAGCCCCTCAATCTCAATAGACAGGAGTCGCACCTCCCACAGGCCTTTTGATCTGGAGTTGGGTCATAGCAACTGTGTGTGATCGAGTAGTCGACACCGAGCGAGATTCCCGCACTTATTATCTCCGCCTTCGTCATGTCGATCAGCGGTGCGTAGATGACTAGTCGCTCGGACCCATTCACCCCCGCTACGGTAGCCAAGTTTGCCATCCTCTCGTAGGCCTCTATATACTCCGGCCTGCAGTCGGGGTATCCGCTGTAGTCGAGGGCATTCACGCCAATAAATATCGCCTTTGCCGAAATCACCTCGGCCCATGCGAGTGCTATTGACAAAAAGACGGTATTAGATC
>JAKAPB010000190.1 GCA_021823045.1 Actinomycetes bacterium
GAATACTGAGAAACTCCGATGGCGAGCGCTTCATGGAGCGAGTCGCCCCAACGGTTAAGGACCTTGCCCCACGGGACATGGTTTCAAGGGCGATACATGCGGAGATTAAAGCTGGAAGAGGTGCGGGTCCCAAATCTGACTACGTCTACTTGGACCTCACCCACCTTCCACCCGAGCAGATCGATTCGAAGCTCCCTGACATCACCGATTTTGTCAGGACATACCTGGGCATCGAACCGAAGAAGGACCCAATTCCGATCCAGCCTACGGCCCACTATGCGATGGGAGGCATCCCCACCAATGTCGAGGGCGAAGTAATCGTAGACGACCAGAATACGGTTCTACCTGGACTTTACGCCGCCGGCGAATGTGCGTGCGTCTCGGTCCATGGGGCGAATCGCCTTGGTACCAACTCCCTCTTAGACATTGTCGTTTTCGGGCGCCGGGGCGGAAAGGCCATGGCTGAATACGTCAAGAATGTTGGTCATCCCGACGTACCCAAGGGGGCCGAGGCCAAGGTTAGGGAGCGTATTGAGCAACTTAAAGCTGGGACGGGTTCGGAAAAAGTGGGTGAAATTCGCACTACCTTACAAGAATCGATGACCCTAGATGCATCGGTCGTCAGGACGAACGAATCACTCACCGACGCGAGAAAGACCGTCGAGGAGCTCAAAGCCCAGTATGCCAATATCAAGATCGATGATAAAGGTGAGGTCTTCAACTATGACCTGACAGAGGCGATGGAGTTAGGCCACCTACTAGATTTGGCCCATGGATTGGTTGTCGGTGCCCAGGCGCGAACAGAGAGCCGTGGCGCCCATTGGAGGGACGACTACCCGACCCGCAATGATCAAAACTGGATGAAACATACCCTCGCCCACTTAGAACAAGACGGCTCGATTAGGCTCAGCTACAAGCAGGTCGTCGCTGGAAACTACCAACCCATGGAGCGCAAATACTAATGACGGTAACCGAATCACCAGCCACTCCAAAAGCGGACAAAACAAAAGAGCTTGTCCGAGTACACCTCAGAATCAAGAGATACGACCCCTCAACAGATACTCGCCCGCATTGGCAAGAGTTCGAGGTCGAAATGAGCCCGGGAGACAGGGTCCTAGACGCCCTCCACCTCGTTAAGTGGACCCAGGACGGGACGCTCACCTTCAGGCGCAGTTGTGCACATGGCGTCTGCGGATCCGATGCAATGGTAATAAATGGTGAAAATAAACTCGCCTGCATCAATTTAATCAAAAACATCGGAACCGACCTGACCATCGAGCCGATTAGGGGCCTCGAAGTCATCAAGGACCTCGTAGTCGACATGGAGCCATTTTTTGCTCAGCACCGCTCGGTCATGCCCTACCTAATCGCACATGACGACCCGGGGTATAAAGAGAGACTCCAAACCCAAGAGGATCGGGACCGATTCGACGACACCACCAAGTGCATATTGTGTGCTTGCTGTACAACTTCATGCCCTATTTACTGGGCTAATTCCGAGTATGTCGGCCCGGCGGCGATAGTCAGTGCCCACAGGTTTATCTTTGATTCGAGGGACGACGGCGCCCAAGAGAGGTTAGACATCCTAAATCAGAAATCTGGGGTATTCAGATGCAAGACCTCATTCAACTGCACCGAGGCCTGCCCAAGGGGAATCAAGGTCACCCAAGCAATTGAGGAGGTCAAGAGGGCCATCCTCTATGACCGTGTCTGACCTGTCCGCCTCGAACCCCGCTCCAATAGTTGCTAGGCTCAGGTCGGCCCTCGATAGGGTCGCACCTGAGTCTTTGAAGATCGAAGAGTCTTTCGTGATCGAAATTGGTCCCAAAAGGCCGGGGCCAAATAGCAAGGTCGGCCCAAAGAACGTATCTCCCGGGGAATATCCGCGTTGGTGGATCATCGTTTCACGAGAAAAACTCACCGTAACCGACCAAATAGATCGCATACCCGAGCTAGCGCTCCTGAAGGTCTATCTGGACCCGACCTTTTTCGATCAAGTTATCAATGGCACCGTCACAGCCGAGCAACTTGTGGATCAAGGAGCGATTAAACTCGGTGGAGACACCCGCATATTGAGGGAAGCCTCTTTTGTTGTCCAAGCAATAGCTGCTGCGATAATTTCCTAGCAGGTCATATAGTTGGAGGCCAGCTTTGACTAAAAGGATTCGGCAGATGGCAAAGATGCCAACCCATCCCGGCTGGTACCGAGCAGGTTACGACCACTTGAGATACTTTAACGGTAATGAGTGGACTGAACTAACTCGACCATTACCTGACTTTATCCCAATTGTTGACGGCAACGACTCCGATCGTTTCGGAGTCGCAATGGAGACTCCCCCAAATCATTTCAGGAGATACTTCGCACTTATCCTGCTAGCAGTGCTGATATTGGGGATTATCGCCCCCGTGGCGGGAATTTGAACCAGCTGGCTACACTCCACTTCCGTAACGGAGGGCTCTAGCGATCCCACTCTCACTCATCCTACCTGATGCGCATCTAGGAAGTTCTTGGCCTTAGAGTTGGTTCTTCACCACATGTAGTTCTTCACCAAATAATACGACGGCATACCGTGGCGACCAAAAGTGATTCCCCCATAAATCCCAAACTTCGGGTCACTTTTTGCACTAACTCTCGTGGTCGATAGTGTCCAGAGGTTCACAGGCATTAAAACCTGCACGCCGGTGACCACAACTTTTGCAATTACTACTTTTGCAATTACTACTTTTGCAATTACTACTCTTGCCGTGCCCAGCTGGTGGAGAGGCGGAGCAACAAACTCCACAAGCCAAAAGCGACAGTATCGGCACCGACGGTTCGAGAGGTTGCAAGAAAGATCGCTCTTTGGCATCTGCCACAAGGCATACCAAAGACATGAAACATGAAACAGATTGAAAGGGTGAATTTCAAGATAATTCCCAGCAAAAACGAGTAGCTTAGACTTAATCTACTGGAGTGCCTAGTAGTTATAGGGGGTTGCAATGACAACTGATGGGGTGATCGACGACCACGTATTAGCCCGCTATCGCGAGCTCCTCGACCAGGAAGACGCAGCATTCAACGAAGTGGAGCACGCCTTCGAAGACGGCGATCGGGTTCACTTCGAAAATGACCTGGCGCTTTGGCGTAAAGCGATAGAGGCCAAGATTTCCTACCTAGAAAAGTGTGGTCTTTCGCTCCTAGGACCTAATTGGGCCGACACCCTTCCAGACCTAGGGCGGTCCAAACAGACCACGACGGTCTGAAAGAAAGATTAGGCCAGGGTCTAAAGCCTAAAAGTAGACGCTAAGTATCGGTGGAGTTACTGCAGGCCATTAAATGCCTCACCGGACCGATCTGTTCGATCCGGCGAGGCATGCGGCCTAGGGCTGACTAAGTGGTAGATCGGCCGTTTGTGGGGCTAGTTAGATCCCACCTGGTATCAAGTGGGCCACGTCGGCACGTTCCTCTACTAGCTCAGTTTGGGTTAGCTGAATTTTTGACTTGGCAAAATCGCTATGCGAAATCCCTTCGACGATCGTGTAGCCCTTTCCGTCGGAGACGATCGGAAAACCAAACTGTAGTCCTTCTGGGACGCCGTACTCGCCGTGAGAGCAGACCGCCAAGGAGACAAAGTCGCCGTCTGGAGTGGGGTTGATTACCGAACGGACCGAGTCTACGACTCCGTTAGCGGCAGATGCGGCTGACGAGGCACCCCTAGCGTCAATGATCGCCGCTCCCCGCTTCTGAACGGTAGAGATAAACTCGCCTTGCAGCCATGCGCTGTCGGTGATTACCTCGGTAGCGGGTCGGCCAGAGATTGTGGCGTTCTCAAAATCAGGAAATTGGGTAGAGGAATGGTTTCCCCATATTGCCATCCTCTTGACGTCGGTAACGGTCGTCGACGACTTCTTTGCCAACTGCGTCATTGCCCTATTCTGATCGAGTCGGGTCATTGCAAACCATCTGTCATCTGGCACCTCTGGCGCATTGCTCCTCGCAATTACGCAGTTTGTATTGCAGGGGTTGCCGACTACCAGAATCCTGACGTCAGAAGCGGCGTTCTTCTCGATCGCCTGACCCTGGGGCTTGAAGATGCCGCCGTTAATAGACAACAGGTCCTTGCGCTCCATCCCCGCCTTACGGGGAACTGACCCGATCAGGAGTCCCCAATTTACCCCGTTAAACCCGGCATTAAGATCGGAGGTCATCTCGATCGAACTCAGAAGGGGAAAAGCGCAGTCGTCAAGCTCCATTGCGACACCATTGAGGGCCTTGAGAGCCGGCTCGATCTCGATCAATTGCAGAATTACCGGCTGATCGGGACCGAATACCTCACCAGCTGCGAGGCGGAAAAGCAGCGAATAGCCGATCTGGCCGGCCGCTCCAGTCACTGCTACTCGAATTGGCGATTTGGCAGCTGCCATAAAAAATCTGTCCTTTCATTGTTTGGTCCCGAGCCCATTAGGGGGACTCGGGACCAAGTTTTTGGATATCTTTACTAAAGCCTATCGACGATCGCAGATGCAAACTCCGAGCACTTCACCTCGGTGGCGCCCTGCATCAAGCGGGCAAAGTCGTAAGTAACCACTTTGTCCGCAATGGTGGCCTCGAGGGCCCTGATGATATCGTCGGCTACTTCCTGCCAGCCAAGATGCTCAAACATCATCACGCCGGAGAGGATGACCGAGCCGGGATTAACCTTGTCCTGGCCGGCATACTTTGGCGCAGTTCCATGGGTAGCTTCAAAAATGCCATGGCCGCTGACATAGTTAATGTTCCCACCCGGTGCGATTCCAATCCCTCCCACCTGGGCAGCGAGTGCATCAGAAAGGTAGTCACCGTTAAGGTTCATGGTTGCGATCACATCGAACTCATCTGGTCGGGTGAGTACCTGCTGGAGAGTAATGTCGGCGATGGCGTCTTTCACAAGGACTTTATCTCCAGGCTTTCCTTGACAATCATCCCAGCCCACTGCGCTATCAGAGAACTCGTCCTTGACGAGCTGGTATCCCCACT
>JAKAPB010000191.1 GCA_021823045.1 Actinomycetes bacterium
GTTCAGGTCTTCATCCATGGCGTCATTAAATCCGTCTATCACCACTTTATTGAGAACTACATCGGATCTTTGAGTGACCACGTCGGCGAATCTGCGAGCAAATGCGTCTATTCGCTCGAGGGACCTCGAAGCGTCCTGAAGGATCTCAGCGGTAACCTCCAATGGCGACCTATAGTGAGATCGAGCGACCAACAGCCGATACGCCCTCGGGTCGGTCGAGTCCAGCAACTCCTTCAAGGTGGTGAAATTCCCGAGACTCTTTGACATCTTTTCATCGCCGACCATAACAAAACCGTTATGCATCCAGTGCCGAGCGAAGCTCCGATGCATCGCAACCGCCTGGGCCCTCTCATTTTCGTGATGTGGGAATGCGAGGTCCATACCACCGCCATGGAGGTCGAAACCCTCTCCGAGTATCCCTAGGGCCATGGCCACGCACTCGGTATGCCAACCTGGCCGCCCGAAGCCAAATGGAGAATTCCATCCCCACTCCTCTTCCGAGGTCCTCTTCCACAAGGCAAAGTCAAGCGGGGACTTCTTCTGCTCGTCTACCTCAACCCGGGCTCCGCTCCTGAGTTCCGCAAGGTTTTGCCTCGCCAAAAGGCCATACCCATCGACCTTCGCCACCTCTAGGTAGATACCGTCACTCGTCTCGTAGGCCGCCCCACTAGCGACCATTCCGGCCACCATCTCGAGCATCTGATCTATCCAGTCAGTAGCGTGTGGCGTCTCGTCGGGCCTCTGTACAGCCAGCCTCTCCATCAGATCCCACCAGACCTCCTCGTAGTTCTTTGCGAGATCCTCCGGCTTTATCTGAAGTTCACCCGCTCGGGCGATAATCTTGTCGTCGACGTCGGTGATGTTAGACACAAAACGAACCTCAAATCCCCGATACCTCAGATACCGCCTGAGGATGTCATAGACCAAGGTGAAACGACCATGCCCTAAGTGCGGCTCGTCGTAAACCGTTGGACCGCAGACGTACATTGAAAACTGCCCCTCGACTCTGGGGGCTATTTCAACTATCTCTGAAGACTGGGTATCAAAAAGGCGAGGCATAGCTAGTCGATTCTAGTTGACCAACCGAAAATAGAAGTTCTTCTAGCTATGAAGCTCGTAACTGAACTAACCTCCCCTCTTCTGTCGGGAGGGCGCCCCTGGAGGTCAAAGAGCCCAAAGGTCGGCGGTCGGCATGGGCCAGGAGACCCAAAGTGGTTCTGGCTTTGTCACCGCAGGTCGAGGCCATAGAATTGCAATCCACTCAGCCATAAGCACTTATGGCAACTACTCTCTAATGAAAAGATTTTGCAAGCAACTGTCAGTAACCCAACGACGGTAGTTCGGCAGATCCTAGGGGCACTTAAACCTAGTTACCCTGGACCGAAGCTGAACAGACGAGTAGAGCAATGAGGAGGTGAACTAGTGTCTATGCGGAACGAAGTGAAGAGGACCCATCAGCCGACTTATTGGCCGGTCTATCGGCCGAGTAGTGGCGTGCAAAATTCATCGACCTACAACTCAATCCAGAGTAATGTTCCGAGGCTCGACAGAGCTAATCCGACCGTTGCAATACCAACTGGTCGGCGGGATGCTGTGGGTAATCAACTACTCCTACAGGGTCAACTATTCAAGACAGATTTCTCCGATGAATCGAAATCCCCAGTTCCCTTCCACCTCCGAATCAAAAATGCGACGTTATCTGCTAAAAGGACCGTAAGGGATATTGACGATTATGAGCTTCCTTTAAATACACGGTTCGTACCCCTTACCCAGCGGCCCCGACCCTCCCTGCGGTGGCGTAATCACAGCCACATAGTGTCGGTATGCAGGCGGCTAAGCAGAGTCGAAGAACGGCCAGCAGACCTCGTAGGCGAGCCAGCCGCCGACCCATTTGATCACCGGTTCCTAATTGAGGCCCATCTTTCAGGGGTCAGACCCTGCTGGAAATCCCTCCACGGATCTCACCATCGCCGAAAGTGCCATCGCCGGAAATACCAATGCGGAAAGCACCGTGTAACAAGTGGCCATCTAGACCAAGGCAATCCTCTACTTTGCCCAGCGGCGAGCCTCCACCAGAGCGTAGGAAGTAGTTTGTCTGCACAATGCCAGCCGTATCTTTGGGATCCAAACGCCACCGTCCATCAGGAGATAGTGGACTCTGATCCTTTGAGAATCGAAGGGTCAGAGACACGGGGAGTCAATCGTCACCATGACGGCTTCGCTGGCGAGGAATACTGTAGGAAGTTGTTTAAAAGGAGACGACTAGACCGCGAAAGCTACCAGAAATACGTCGTAGCATTGCGAAACGGGCCCTTTATGGCCATATCGTCTTGGGTTGTCGGGGGATTCCCTAACTTAGAGTTGTCGACCTTGCCTTGCCGCCCCTCCACCGACGTCAACGCGAGTGATTCCTCCCATACCGGGCACAACAGGCGGCTAACAGACGGATTCGTAAGAGCAAAATCGACCCTAATGGACCTTTATTACGAATTAGCTACCCCTACGACGAGTTTGAGAGCAGAGATTGACACAGCTCTAGATGTAATGGCTGAATGTAAAAACTCGGGTCGGGAGATATTGGACCCGGGCCTCCGGTCAGGGCGACGGCCGACTATCTGGTCCCCACCCTCGGACTCCCGCCTGGGTATCCATCTAAGGTTCGGTTGGATCGAGACTGGATTAGGACCCTTGAGCGGCATGCAGACGATTCAGTGTCAAAAGGCCGGGTTTTCTACCAATCCAGGCTTCAAGCAATTTAGATTCAAAACGGGCCAGATTCAAAGCGGGCCAGATTCAAAGCGGGCCAGATTCAAAAAGAAAGGAGAAGTCATGCATAGGATCAACCAGCGCACTTTAGCGTACTTGCAGCTCGGTAAGTTCTTGGCATTTTGGATTCGTAAGGAGGTCGGGCCAGCGGCCCGAGTGGAACTAACCCTCCCCACGGCTATCGCCGGGGACTTCTCCCCCCACGCCTACTCCAGATGAACATCTCGCTACCAGAGCGGCCGAGCGCAGAGGGCTTAGAGGCAAAGTGGAGTGAAGTCTGGGAAAAGCGTGGCATATACCGCTTTGATCCAGAATCAAAGAAGCCAATCTTTTCGATTGACACTCCGCCCCCGACGGTCTCCGGTTCTCTCCACATCGGCCACGTACTTTCCTACACCCACACCGACATAGTCGCCAGATACAAAAGGATGCTAGGTCACGAGGTCTTCTACCCAATTGGCTGGGATGACAACGGTGTACCCACCGAACGCCGAGTACAGAACTACTTTGGGGTCCGTTGCGAACCGGAAGTTCCTTACGACCCGAACTTCGTGGTCCCTTCGGAGCCATCAAAAGACCAGATCCCGATTTCCAGGCGGAACTTCATCGAACTCTGCGAGGAGTTGACATCCAAGGATGAACTCATCTTCGAGGACCTGTGGCGTACAATTGGGCTATCGGTCGATTGGACCAAGACCTACTCTACGGTCGGATCAAAGTCTCAAAAAATATCTCAGACCTCCTTTGTTCGCCTGATAAAGAAGGGGGAACTCTACTCCCAAGAGTCTCCTACGCTCTGGGACGTAGATTTCAGAACCGCAGTGTCCCAGGCCGAGCTCGAAGATCGCGAAGTGCCAAGCGCATATCACAGGATTCGCTTCGACTTAAAGAGCGGTGGCTCGGTAGAAATCGAAACAACCAGGCCAGAACTGATCCCCGCCTGCGTGGCGCTGGTAGCTCATCCAGAGGACGAGCGCTACAGTGCTCACCTCGACGACACCGCTTACAGTCCTCTTTTTGGAGTCGAGCTGCCTATCGTTACCCATCCATTAGCCGACCCGAACAAGGGAAGCGGCATAGCTATGGTCTGCACCTTTGGTGATCTCACCGACGTAACTTGGTGGAAAGAGCTCTCCCTCCCGATAAGGCTGATAATCGGAAGGGATGGTAGATTTCTACCGTCTATCCCATTTGGCGGCGACAACTGGCCGACTAGAGATCCCAAAGCTGCCGAAATGGCCTATAAAGAGATCGCACAAAAGGCTGCGAATGGAGCCCGCAGGCGGATCCTCGAGCTGCTCAAGGATTCGGGTAACCTAATCGGAGAACCCAAGCCGATAGTACATCCGGTCAAATTCTTTGAAAAGGGTGATAAGCCACTCGAAATCGTCGCCTCTCGACAATGGTTCATCAAGACACTCGACAAGAAGCCTCGACTCATCGAGCTCGGCGGGCACATCAGTTGGGTACCGAAGTTCATGCAGGTGAGGTATGACAATTGGGTCGAGGGTCTCAACTCAGACTGGAACATATCGCGCCAACGGTTCTTTGGTATTCCGATCCCCATCTGGTACCCCACCGACGAGGTCGGGGAACCGATCTTCGACCAACCGATCATTCCAGATGAGAGTCTCCTGCCGATAGATCCTCAGAGCTCGACGCCCCCGGGATATCAGGAGTCACAGCGCAACCAGCCGCTTGGCTTCGTCGCCGACCCGGACGTCATGGACACTTGGGCCACTTCTTCGCTCACGCCACAGATAGCGGGCGACTGGATCGACAACCCAGAGCTATTCGACCGCCTATTCCCGATGGACCTCCGCCCACAGGGCCAAGATATCATCAGGACCTGGCTCTTTTATACCTTGTTGAGATCAGAACTGGCACATGGCGTGGCACCTTGGAAGTCAGCCATCATTTCGGGCTTCGTCCTCGACCCCGACAGAAAGAAGATGTCCAAGTCAAAGGGGAACGTCGTCACGCCGCTTCCCCTTGTAAAGACCCATGGGGCGGATGCCTTGCGCTACTGGTCAGCGGGGGGACGGCCCGGGGTCGATACCGCCGCCGAAGAGGGACAGATGAAGGTGGGTCGCAGGCTTGGGATAAAGATCCTAAATGCGTCTCGCTTCGTGCTCGGTCTCATCCAGCAACCCTTGGATCACGCTAGTCCGATCTCCGAAGTTGCACTGAGCCCGATAGATGCAGCGTTGCTAGCGGGGCTATCCCA
>JAKAPB010000192.1 GCA_021823045.1 Actinomycetes bacterium
CGATCCCGCCTATTCCAATGTGACCCCCCTGAACCCGTTAGTATCCTGTTCCACATCGCAGATGTCCGGCACCGCGGGAAGTAGCGACACCGGGCAGTGCAACTTTTCCCAAGCGACACCGGGATATAGCTACGGTATCGTCGCCTACTACTCGGGTTCAGTCTTTTCTCCGACTAATGCCAGTCAGACCCTGGTAGCTGACTCGAACGGAAACGCTTTCAGTAGCAGTGCTACATCGTCAGTTTATGATACCCCAGGACCAGTGACCGTTAACTTGGAGGTCTCTGCGCCGACTGGGACCGCTTATTACGGAGCGCAGTTTGGTCTCCAGGCCACCCTCTCTGGGCTACCGGCTAAAGATGGAAACCAGGGTCAGATCACTTATTTAGACACTTCGGTCTCGCCACCGGTGTCGCTCGACTGCGTCGGTTCCAATGGTACGGGGAGCTTCACGGTCACTTCGACCTTGGTGGGAGGCAGTTACACCCACACGGTACCGCTTTGCACCTTCACCCCATCTACCTCGATAAAGAGCGTGGACGCGGTATATAGCGGTGATAGCGAGGTGACCACTTCTACCTCGGTGTCCCAATCAGTCTCGGTCTCTGCTGCCCCGATATCGATGTCAATTTCGGTCGCAAGTAGCCCAAGCGGCCTCCCGCTGGACGTAACGGTTCCGGTGGTTGTCGAGGTCACCGAGACCAATACGGACAACACCGGGATCGCCCCAGACATACCAATACAAGTCGACCAGGGATCGAACGTTATCTGCTCATCCGTCGCTCCGAGTTCATCGGGTTCAAACAGCTCGGTCGCTACCTGCGCAATCTCGAACCCCCCGACGGATCTTTCCCAGATAACCTTTTCCGCCTTCCCCGCTACGACCGGTCTTCCGAATGACATAGCCGACTGGGCATATACCGTTACCAAGAGCGCACCTTTGACCTTCAGCTATACTCCTCAAGCCGACCCAACTACGCTTGTTGTCTCACCGTCAGCGGACACTCCTGCTAGTCCGCTGCATATCAATGCTGGCACCGACGTTACGGTCACCGCTACCGTGTCTGACAAGATCGGGACTTCACAACCGGTCGGAACGATCTCCTTTTCTGCTAATGGATCCGCTATCTCGTCGTCTTCCGGTGGAACGTGTTCGAACCTTTCTCCAGTAGCCTCTTTCACTTCAGTCGCTACCGGCACTGCGAGCTGTACGTTTGCACCCGCAATCGGTACCGAAGTGATAGTGACCGCGACCTACAATCAGTCGGGTTCAGATCTATTGACTCAAGGATCAAACTCTTCCAACTCCTTTGCGGTGATTGTTGGTGGGGGACAGACTACGACAACGGTATCCCTCGAGACCCCGAACGGGTCGGCCCTGGTTTCCCCGGTCTATGGAGAACTCGCTGTGACTACCGCCAATGTCACTTATGGTGGGAATCCAGTCGGCGAGGGTACGGTAGACTTTTCGCTGGGCACAAGTCCGCTCGCTTCTGCGGGAGTCGAGATATGTCAGAACGTCCCGGTCTCTAACGGGGTGGCGACCTGTGCGACTAGCTTTGCTCTGCCTGCGGGGCAGTTGGACCTTTCGGCTAAGTATGCCGACTCAGGTGGTGCATTTCTTGACAGCTCTGGTAGTTCGACTCCGAATGTAGCCGCGTCTCAGACCGTGACGACGCTTTCCGTCGGTCCCGATGTCTCCCAGGCTTCCGAGACGACCTTTGTCGCTACCATCGCTAACGATCCCAGTGGCGGAGGGACGCTGCCCCCGGCTGGCACGGTGGTTGTCGTAGATCAGTCGGGCAAGACGATCTGCTCTTCGTCGGACTTTACCCTTAGTTCAAACTCTTCTACTACCACTGCGCTATGCAATGTGGCGATCAGTTCGTCCTCCACCAGCTTTGTGGCTAGCTTCACACCGACCGTGCCCGGGGACTTTACCTCCTCATCCTCCTCGTCGGTCACCTATCCGACCTCGAGTAGCTGCACCACCACCTTCGCTAACGTCTGGGCTTTGGCGAACGGAACCACCTTGGGTGTCGAAGCTGGAGCCTATGGAGTAACAAACGACGGTCTGAACTTCCCCATCCAGGCGGCGTCCGGTGCTTGTAGTCCAACTTCGGTGGTCTTATTGGGAGCGGGGACCCTCTCATTGTTCGGAGGGACACTATCTGGGGGATCCGTCGGGGGATACATCGAAGACGGAGCGAGCAGCCCTCGACTCTGTTTGAACTCTGGGACCCTCGACTTCCCTGCGAATTGGGGGATCAGCCCGATCTCGCTATCGTCAGCCGCCCTGTGCTTTTCGATATCAGCCACCGCTTCGACGATTACCATTTCCGGAGTAACGAGCGGAACTTTACAGGCCGACCTAGCCAGCTTGCCCTTTGGCATCCCGGATTCGACGCTAAATTACGGGGTCAGCCTCTCCTTTACGAACACTACATCTCCCCAAGCCATAGTCGCCTTCGCTCCACTTGGCGCTACGGGTTCCGTGCCTTATGTCGCCGGGTCAATAACGGTTTCTGAAGGCACCTCCGGGGTGACCGCGACTGGGAGCGCAACACTATATAACCTCTTTGCGGGCTCACCTCAAGAGGCGTCATTCGCCGTGACCGGGGGCAATGGTGGGGCAATCGCCGGAAGTATCACCGTTGTGGTACTGCCCAGCGGTTCGACAATTACCCCGGTTCCCGGTCTTGCGCTGACCGATATCAAAGCGACACTTTCAAATAACTCAGGTTCTGATTCGTTGCTCGCCAGTGGAAGCGCAATTGTCGGAGATGCGTTGCACCCGGTGGACCTCAGCTTCACCGGCGCATATTCCGCTAAGACCTGGAGCTTTACCATTGCCTCATCGACGATCAGCTGGACGCCACTCTCGTCGTTGTCGATCATTGGCGCGGTGCAGGGTACTTTCTCGATCTCAGCTTCGGGTCAGTTTAGCTACGACATCGAGGCTGGATCTCCATCGGCTTCGGCGAAGGCACCCCTGTTGGCTTGGAATCCCCAAAGCGGTGTCTCCTTATCGCTTAACTGTATAGCTTTGGCCTATAACGCAAAACCGAACTGCTCGTCTGCGCTAGCCCTTCCGTATCCGGTCGATGCGACCTTGATCGTCCAGGGTTCGGCGACACTTGGCTCCAATGGCGGGATAACCGCTCCGATTGACGGTACGGTAGATCTCCACACCGGCCTCATTGGCTTAGAGTTGACCCCGAGTGCGGCCCCTTTGGATATAGCGGTCGCCGCTGGCGTGTCGCTAAGTGTCGACAGTCTGTCGATTACCGGAGGCATAGGCCTCCCGCTCACCGTCGACGGGGCGGCTTCTGCGGTCATTCCACAACTCGGTGGTACCACCTCAGCGCCACTCACCGTTAGCCTCTCCCTTTCGGGATCTAGTCTTTTGATCTCAGTAAGTGGACTTGACCTCTCGAGCATCGGTGTGCCGTTGAGTGGATTTTTCGCATATTCCACATCCGCTGTCACCGGCTATAACACCAACACAGCGGGCATCGGAACTGTCAATCTCGCACCTGGGCTAAATATTTATGCCCTCTACTCTCCTCCGGCGGTGGTAGTTTCCGCCCTTGACGCTGCGGGCATCAGTATCTCAGATGGGGGGAGTTTGCTCTTCAGTGCAAGCTGGTCTCCCGGGAGCACCCCGAGCGTGACCGCGTCCCTCGTAGCGCCTTCGAGCTTTCCATTCCTTGAACTTCCCGGTGGGGGCGCTATTACCGGCGCGACCTTGTCCTTCGTGTCGAACAGCCTTACCTTCGACGCGACGGGTACGATTCCGGTCGTTGGGTCTCAAGCTGCTTCGGTATCGATGGAGGTCACCTTTTCTACCGATGGATCGATTTCTGGCAGCGCTTCGGTCGACGGTCTTAGCGTCTTTGGAACCACGATCAACTTGTCGGGCAGCGTGAGTAGGACCCCTTCCACCGGTACCGGTTCGGGGGGCACGGTAACTGCGGACGTGTCTGGGTCGATACCGGGGCCATTTAGTCCGATTCCGTCGCTGAGTCAGCTGACCTTCTCCAACGTCACCTTTGACCTCTCGAACACCGGGCTGAGCGCACAAGGTACCGCGTCGGTCGACGGACTGGGATCGCTCACTCTTTCGGGATCCTTGGCCTCCGCTTCTAATTGGAAGCTTTCAATCTCGGGGCAGGCGGCGAATTGGAATCCAGAGCCAGACGCTGTTATCTCCGCAGCGGTGACTGGTACCTTCAGTGATACAAACGGTACCTTCGGACTTGATGTCTCAGCTTCGGGAGTCGGGACCCAACCGCTGTTTCAGATAGGCCAAGGTGCGGTTTTTAGTGTGAACTCCGTTGAGATTGGCAATGGCCTCCCCCCTACGGGATGCACCCTCACGAACTCGGGGGATCTTTTCCTCGCTCTCAACGGCAGTTTTCAGGCCTCGATCGCCGGCAATAGCCAGTCAGTAACGGCCTCGGGCTGTTTCGATCTGGTCCACAATTCGCTATCTTTAAGTGCCGACTTCTCTGGACTTGGATTTAGCGCCGCTGGTGGCGCAATCAACGTCGGAGCGCCGACGATTTCCCTGGTGGAGACGGGTGGAAGTTATTCCGTTATGGGGCAGGTCGACCTCTCGGTTACTATGCCTTCTGGCGGATCTTTTTCTCAGGTCTTTTCGCTGGCCTTTGAGTCAGGTGGAGCATTTGTCGTCGGTGGAACGATCGATCTAAGCTCATTTTTAGGATCGGTAGGCAATAATGCCTATCTGTTCTACTCGAGCGAGGGCGTTGCGAACTTCGATACCGGGAGTTCCAGTATCGGTACGATAACACTGAGTCAGGGCCTGAACTTCGCACTCGATGTGACACTGCCCCAAAGCGTCGTTAGCGCACTTGGCTACGCACACATCAACCTCCCGAGTGGCACCGGCTTGGTGGCAACCGGAACGGCAGAT
>JAKAPB010000193.1 GCA_021823045.1 Actinomycetes bacterium
CGAGGCGATCCATAGCGTCCCCGATGTTCGCCACCGGAAGATCCTTAAGCAAAAGCAGTTCAGACGGATCACAGCGGGGATAGTCGAGGTCGCCAACTTCTATTTCAAAAGCCTCAGTCATCGTCGCCTCGTGCTGGCATCGGGTACTCGTCGGCGTTTAGCACCCACCCATCCACTTCGGAGAAGTCGAACCTGGGAGGGGCAAAGATATCGACCAGCTGATTAATACCCTGAGAGACCTGCTGTGAAGTATGTATCGACTTTGGCGGGATCACCGCCAGGGAGGGACCCGCACAGATAGCGTGCTCGTCCTGTCTCCAAAATCGCAGATCGGTTCCCCAGGGCCAACGGACATGGTGGATGAAGGATCCAGCGAGCACCAGCGAGCCCTGCTCGAAGTCCTCATGGACGTGTGGGGACATCTTGGTGACGTCCCTCGGTCCTGGCCGTGGTTCTGAAAAGTTGATCATCAGGTTACTGCTCCGCCAGATCCGTCCGAAACGGCCGGGCTGGGGCTCGACATCGAGGGAGTAGATCCTTACTCGAAACCCGTCGGTCGGTTCGGGCCAGGCTTCGAATGGGGCGACATTCGGCTTAGGCGATCGGTATGAATCTGCATTGACGCTCTGTTCTGCGAGGTCAGTCGCCAGCGCCGAAAAGATCCGCACTATCCGCCCTGGAGTTTCCAGTTTCACCTCACTCGGTCCGGGCGGGACGATAACCAGGCTCCTCGGCGGTAGGTGGTAGGTGTTGGTCCCGGAGGTCACTTTGGCGGCCACGCCGTCGTCGGGGAGGAGTATCACGTACTCGTCGGGTTGATCATCACGGCGGAGTACTGCGCCGTCATCGAGGATCGAGTAGGCGACCACAAAGCTCTGACCCCTAGTCAACCAGGTCTTTTCGTTACCGGTGTGAATTTCGGGTTCTGCTTCGTAGAAGTTAGCGAAGTCTAAGCCGCCCATCTCTCCATTTGTTGGGGTCCCGGCTAGGCCCTTTAGCCTTCCCCTTGGGTCTGTATCCACAAAAGCCATCTAACAACCGCTCCTAATCTCTCTCTTCAGGTTCAAATTCCGTAAGTAGGTTTCTCTTTCGACCCTCACGAAAGGTCGAACTGTGCGATATACATCCCGGCGTTGAAATCGGTTAGGTAGGCGATTCCTTCCTGGTCGACGTATACGTCTGCGGTATGGAGGGAGAGGGGCCTACCCTTGCGCCGCTCGGTCATCTTTTCGGGAAGCGGAGGCACGAAGAATCCGATCTCTTCGGGACGGAAGGGGTTCCCGATGTCAAAGACCCTCAGCCCTGCATTCTGATAGGTCGCGAAGATGACTTTGGAGCTCCTAAAGGATCCCTCACGATTTTCGTGAAAATTATGGGGACCAAAGTGTCCTGGGAGACTGCAGTACTCCCGGTCAGAAGGGGTTGGGAAGGTGGAGATACTGACCGGGTTTGACTTCTCCCTGATGTCAAAGACCCAGGAGTACTTGACCTGATCGGCACAGTTATCCAACACCGCCTCGTCCGCTACTAGTAGCAGATCACGGTCCAGCAATGGGAGGCAGGAGTGGGTCCCACCTCCAAATGGTGGGCACCAGTTCCGGTGTACTAGCAGCTTTGGATTGGCGGGATCCTTGACGTCGACTATCGTCAGACCGCCGTCACGCCAACCGCCGTATGCTATCCCGTCTGCCACCACTGCGTGGTGCAATGCGACCCTGCCATGGAAGTTGTGGGTCTCTCCGCCGTCACGCCACATTCCCGGAATCCACCACCTACCGGCCTCAACGGGCTTGGTGGGGTCCAACATGTCGATAATCAGGAGTATGTGGTCGGTATAGCCGTCGATCAGCGCCGAAGCGTAGGCGTACCTTCCGCCGTCATACCATATGCGATGGAGTCCGCACCCATCTACCGGGAAGTACCCGATCTGACGTGGATTCGCCGGATCAGATATGTCATAGACCCGCATGCCGGCTGCGAAATCCTCACCCCGTTTGCCGTACATCGAGGAATGGACGCCATCAATCGACTTACCGTAATACTCGGTCTCTATCGGCTTGACCATATAGAAGTCGACCGAATCGATCACTAGCAGGAGGTCATCGTGGGTCTGGAGGTGAATGTGCCAGGAGTTCTTCGCACCCTCTAAAAATTTAACCGCCTTCGGATTTCGAGGATCGGAAACGTCTATTACGCTAACTCCCTCATTTTTTCCGATATAGGCGTGTTTCTTGTTGACCATCACCTGGGTGCCTCCCGGCATACCCCCTTGATCGGAGTACCCGAGAAACTTCATGTTCCATGAGCGAACGTCCGAACGAGCGTCAGCGGCCATATCTCTTTCCTTTCAGGCTTTCCGGATTGACGAGGTTCTTTGGAACCCCTCCTTCAAACATCGTTAGTAAATTTTCAAAGGCGAGCATCGCCATCGCTGTCCTCAGGTCCCTATTCCAAGCGGCCATATGCGGCGTAGCAATGACGTTTTCCAGACTAAGGAGCTCATCGTCTGGCCTTGGGGGCTCAGGGTTGAATACGTCAAAGGCCGCACCTCCAAGGTGGCCACTCTTTAGTAGCTCCGCAAGGGCACCGCCATCGACGAGGTTGCCTCGAGCGGTATTTACCAATAGCGCCCCTTTTTTCATCATCGAAAGGCGATGCTCGCCTATTAGGGGTGGTTGACCGGCGGCCACACCCGGTATATGGAGGGTAACGAGGTCGGACTCAGCGAGGAGTCGATCTAAATCGACAACCTCGACACCCGCTGGCGGTTCGAAACTCTTGACGTCGAAGACCAGGATCCTCACACCCCAGGTGGCGAGTCTCTTGGTCACCGCCCTGCCGATATGGCCGAATCCCACCACCCCAATGGTTCGACCAAACAGGGTTCCAGACATATGCTCTGGATCCTTCCAACCTCCGGAGCGAAGCCAAGCCGTGTTGTAGAAATCGAGCCTCTTTAGCAGTCCGAGCATGAGCGCTATAGCGTGCTCTGCGACGACATCGACCTCGAGATCTACCGGGGTATTTGCGACCATGATGCCAAGTTCGGAGGCGGCTTGCATATCGATGACCTCAGTACCGATCCCGAGCTTCAAAATGAATCGCAAATCGGCCAGTGACTCCATGACCGCTCGGGTTATAAAGGTTCCGCTGGCACCGAGGAGGGCGGCGTGGCCAGTGGCCATAGATATAAGGTCGGATTCGGGTATCTTTACCCTCGCCTTACCGGTGGAGGCCAACGGTGCGCCCATGGTGACTTTGACACCACGCTCGATCAAATAGTCGAGGGGGTAGTCCAGGGGATCATATACGTAGACCCCCCTTTCAAACAGGCTGTGATTATCGTCGTTTTCCACAAATCACCCTTCGCAACACATTCCCATCGAATGACTGCGGTCCGCACTCGCGTCGACCGACTCCAAACGACATTTCCGCTAACTACAATTCGCCTCGTTGATACTTTCTGGATACATCTTTGGGTTACCTTACCTATTTGCAACCAACCAGTCAAGTATTGTATCCACTTTATAATTGATAAATCTGAAAAACAGCCAATATATTCTCTCTTCTTTCTCAGCGTCTCGGGACACAGTAGTCCAACTAAATCCCATTCACCGGGCAGGCACCGTCCTTAGCTGGGCTTTATAGGTTGGTACTACTAACTTGCTGGGATGGGACACGGTTTTTCAAAGCACGAAGAAAGGAGATTTCAGTTAAAAACTGTATTCGCCTAACAGTTCACTCTGGATCCACTTCTAGCGATAAGTGGCAAATTAGCACCAGATTGAGGGGTAATCCCACTCAAGCTACTTCATAAGACCCAAAAGACCAGCGGTGACGCCTGGAGTAAGAAGTATTCGAGATCAAACAGGTTGATCATGACAACGCTTTTCCTTTTATCCGACGCTCACTTCGTATCGGCACTCGATTTAACCAGATCACCTCTGAAGTAGACGACCCGAGTCGGATGGTGTCAGACAATACAATGCAAGCTCTGAATGCCGCTGTCGAAGATCCGCAAGCTATACCCCAAGGTGAAGATTCTGCTTCTATGGGACGGAGCAGGGTGGCACAGAGGGTGTATTGCATAGCCGGCACTGGCTGACCTTCAAATAGAGGCAGTGCACTTCCCTCCACATTCTCCCGAGATCAATCCCCAAGAAGACGTTTGGAAAAATGGACGCTCTCAAGTAATACACAACCGCTTTATTTTCAAAATCGAACCGGTAACCAAACCGGTAACCAAAGGACTAGGTGGTTGTCTCAATGCGACGACATTTCCCTACACTTTGCTGGACTTCACGGAGCAGGTCAGCGTGTGACCTCTATAGAACCGGTACTAGATCCATCTACGCCAACCACTCCGAACTACACCCACTCTGAACTACACGTCAGAACTTGAAAAAGCTCTTTCCGATGGCCAGGTGGATATTCCCGCTCTTTCGCGATTAGTTCTTGAATCTTTAGCGACTACTCCTACCGGAATCTTGCGCGACTGGTTCCTGAGTCTTTCGCGATTCCCTAGCGTTTCATGAACTCCTTTCGTTGGTGAAGCCTCTTCCTCCGGCAGAACAGCAAGATTTTGATCTCGGCGCTGCCTGTGTAGATCAAGCTAACGGCATAGTTGCCCACCCGCCGTCACTCTGGCTATGTGCCCAGAACGAGGAACGTACTCTCAGAACCATCCCCGACAAGTCTGGGTTCATCGTATGACCCGTCCGAGCACCAAGTGCCTTCAGGGGCTCCAAATCAGAGAACCATTGCAAGCGGTAGTTCCATCCAACAAGAAGATGGGTATTGAAACCTCCTCACGGATAAATCCGGGGGATTCCTGGCTCAGGCAGCCTGAGTGCCCAGCGGACACCCAGGTCTTATGCCATCAACACCAGCCGGGTTGAAACCAGCCCGGACGACCATC
>JAKAPB010000194.1 GCA_021823045.1 Actinomycetes bacterium
CTATTTTGGGCGCATGGTAGATTTACCGGTGCCTGGGTATCTAAAGTCGTCTCCCAGCTGATAAATCTGAAATGGGTGCATTCGGATTTCGTCGGGATAGACGCTATGGATAAAGAGAACTTTCTGCGCCGAGGCATAATCCTTTCAAATGGTGGTGATAACTTTGCTCGGCCGATGGCTGAGTGGGTAATGATGGGAATGCTCGTTTCGGCCAAGAGATTTATTCACTACCAGACGCTTTCGGAAGTTGGCTTGTGGGACCCATCGGTCGACCTTGAGGAGCTCTCGAAGAAGAAGGTCTTTCTTTTAGGATTCGGATCTGTCAATCGGCTCGTTGCAGAGATGTGTGCCCCCTTCAATATGGAGGTGCACGCGTGGACTCGCACAGAACACAAAACTATTCCGCCTCATCTGCAGGGTTACCACTTCGGAGATGAGATTCCGAGCGAAATCTATGATTGTGACTTCTTGATTGTCGGCGTTCCCCTCACTTTATTGACCCGGCATCTACTCGACGAAGCGAAACTTTCTAGGTTGAAAGATGGGATAGTGATTATCAATCCAGCGCGAGGCGCCATATTTGACGAGGTCGCCCTCACTGATCTGGCGAAGGGTTCCCGCTTCGGGTATCTGCTTCTGGACGCCTTTGAAAATGAACCGCTGGCGTCGGACTCGGCTCTTTGGGGGAGAAAGGACGTAACGATCTACCCTCACCACAGTTGGTCATCTCCGATGGTTACTGCTAACGCGATCAACCGCATGAGGCACCAGTTAGACCTCTGGATGAGGGGGCATGAGCCAGAAGGGACGGTCGACTTCAGGGCTGGTTACTAGAAAACAAGATCAGTTTCCCGAGTTTCCCGCTCCTGGTGAATGCCTCGTAGGCCTCTTTCGCTTGAGAGAATGGGAAGCTCATAAATTCATGGATCCGGATGACCTCTGACTCTAGAAGCGGGACTACCTGGTGCTCCATCTTGGCGGCAAGGTAGGCCTTTTCTTCTGTGGAGCGAGCCCGGAGGGTCGAACCCATTATTCGGCACCTTTTCGCCATGACGCTCCGTAAGTCGAGCTCAAAGCGGGATCCCGCTCCAACCCCTATTACCACTATCCGCCCACCATGGGCCAGTTCTTTCAGGTTTGCATCCATGTTGGTTGCGCCGACTAGCTCTAAGATGACGTCGTAGGCTCCCGATCCCAACATTTCGTCGGGGTGCAACACTCTGGCCCCGAGGGATTCCAGCTCCTCTTTATGCTGAATTGTCCTAGAGGTTGCCGTCACCCTAGCTCCAGCATTAACGGCTAGCTGGATAGCTGCGAGACCAACTCCTCCGGCTGCTCCGTGGACGCAGAGACGCTCGCCAATGGTCAACTCCCCCTGGAGGAAGAGGGCGTCGTAAGCGGTGGTGAAGGCCTCTGGGAACCCGCCGGCCAGGGTGATATCGATATTTTCCGGGACCCTCAAGGCAACTGCATCGGAGATCAACGCCAGCTCCGCCTGTGCAGCTCCCCCTACAATCCCCATGACCCGGTCGCCGACCTTGAAGCGTTTTGCTCTGGGGCCGACCTCAACTACTGTGCCAGCAAGTTCAAGACCAGGTATATCTTCTGGGTAACCCGGCGGCGGGGGATAAAACCCCTTTACTTGCAGCAGGTCGGCGGCATTCATTCCAGCTGATTTGACCTCGACTAAAAGATCGTCGCCCAGCGGGATCGGTGCTTCTACCTCCGTTAATTCGACATTATGATCGGAAATAACAACGGCTTTCATCCCTAACCTCGAATCGAAAGGTCCATTCAGCCCCTTGTGGCTACCTACCGACCCTAGCCGACCCGACCAAAGCCAACTGGCACACCGTCCCAATAGAGCGAATCAATCTTCACTGGGACCGATGGGTTGTCGGCTACAATGATGTCTCCGCCCCCGATATAGATCCCAACGTGATCTATCGGCTGATAGTAAAATACGAGGTCTCCAGGCTGCAACTGGGAGTATGAGACCCTTTGAGTGACGTCATACTGGGCAGCCGCTGAGTGAGGGAGACTCACCCCCGCTTTGGCGAAGATGTAGGTCATTAGCCCAGAGCAGTCAAATGCATTTGGGCCCGCAGCCCCAAAGACATAGGGTTTACCTAGTTCGTTGCGTGCCCACTGAAGCGCTATCGAGGCAGCGTTAGACGATGGAACGACCGAAGTAGGTTGGAATAGGCTGGGCGTCGAACCGAGTCCCCGCTGTTGCTGTTGCTGTTGCTGCTGAAGAAGCTGCTGTTGAAGGATCCTCTTTGCCGCCGCCGCCGCAGCAGCAGCTTGGGCTTGCTGCTGTTGGCGTACTAGCACGGCAATAGTGCCATTGACCTGGGTCAGCTGTAGCTGTTCTTGGCTTGTGGCGGATTGCGCAGCAGCTTTAGCGCTAGCAATCTGTTGGACCGTTGAATTCGCCTGGGACTCTTCGGCGGCCAGCTGGCTCTGTTGGGATTGGAGTTGCGTCTTGGCGCTCTGGAAGGCAGAGATCAGGTCCTGCTGAGAGAAGCTGACAGTGTTGAGGATAACTTGCCTGACTGACGCGTCGGTGCCGGTCCCCTGCAAAATTGACATAAGACCTGATGCCGTGCCTGCTTGGGTATAAGCGGTGATCGCCTCATTGGCCAACTTTGCCTTGAGCTGGTCGACCTTTTTTTGCTGAGCAGCGATCGACTTCTGGGTCGCAGCGATCTGTGTTTGGATGTCGGAAAGCTTGTAAGACGCTTGGTCGTACTGTTCGGCCAGTACATTCACCTGGTTGTTGAGCTGGGTTATCCGAGCGGCAATAGCAGCCGCTTGAGCCTTTTCTGAAGAGATCGAATCGGCGCTCGCCGTAGAGATTGGCACTAAAACGGCCAGTATGGATGCAATTGCAATCCCGATGGACGCCGTGATTCCCATGCGACGGGGGGATGTGCTATTGGTTCGCTTCAGAAATTCTAATCCGGGTGCGTTCACAATGAGAATAGACCTTAACACCTTTCGTTTCACCTTGGGACTGTTTCGGCAGATAAAGTTGTTCTTATAAGTCGCTAAGCGGAGTTCGCCTTAGCTCAAAGGTGTCTGCTAACCTTTGTGAGGTGCGCTTTCGAAGCTAAGAGACCAATTTAAAAAGCCGGGATCTCAGCGTTGGTTTTTCGTTCCCGGGAAATTTAACCGCCAATCAAATTTCGGTATCGCTGAATTTCCAACTCACCTCTGAGATCAGGACTAGGGATATTCGACATATGTCGTTCCTCAATGTAACGAACTTTTAGTGCTGAGACTTTTTTTTGACTAGTTTTTTACTTGTGACTTCAAACAATACGACTTATAACAGTGGAGAGTTTCGAATAGAGCACGACTCGATGGGCGATGTTCTGGTACCCAAGTTAGCTAAATGGGGTGCACAGACACAACGGGCGGTAGAGAACTTTCCGATTTCGGGACTAAGGATACAGCGGGATCTCATTTGGGCGCTAGCGACGATCAAGGGGGCTGCTGCGCAGGCTAACGCTTCGCTAGGAGTGATAGACCAGGATATAGCCGACGCCATCACCGAGGCGGCAACAAGGGTCGCATCGGGAGATTTTGACTCCGAGTTCCCGATTGACGTGTTCCAGACTGGTTCTGGGACGTCATCGAACATGAACGCTAATGAGGTGATCGCTAATTTGGCGAGTGAGTCCTTGTCCAAGACCGTAAAGCCCAACGACCATGTCAATGCCTCGCAATCCTCGAACGACGTATTTCCTTCATCGATTCATCTGGCCGCTTCTAGGTTGAGCGCAAAACGGCTTATCCCCGCTCTCAACCACCTAAGCGAAGCACTTTCTGAGCGAGCTATTGCATTTGGCGAAGTAGTGAAGTCCGGCAGAACCCATCTCATGGATGCGACCCCGGTTACTTTGGGCCAGGAATTCTCCGGTTATTCTGCGGCGATCAGTTATGGGGTCGAGCGGGTCAGCTCGGTCTTGGGTCGCGTAGGGGAACTCCCACTTGGAGGAACTGCGGTAGGTACTGGCCTTAACTGCCCTCCCGGGTTCGCCCAAGGGGTCATCGCCAGAATAGCCAATGATACCGGATTGAATTTAACTGAGGCTAGGAACCACTTCGAAGCTCAAGGCGCCCGCGACGCCCTTGTGGAGCTATCTGGGGTTATTCGGGTTATAGCCGTTTCGCTATACAAGTTGGCGAATGACCTGCGCTTGATGTCTTCCGGTCCCCGTTGCGGACTAGGCGAGATACACCTGCCCGATCTGCAACCCGGTTCATCAATAATGCCGGGCAAGGTCAATCCGGTTGTACCTGAGGCGGTTTGCCAGGTCGTCGCACAGGTGATGGGTTGCGATGCGGCGGTGGCCTTTGGTGGAGCCGCTGGCAATCTAGAGCTCAACGTAATGCTTCCGGTTATAGCTAGGAACTTACTTGAGGAGATTGAACTCGTAGCCTCAGTATCGGTGGCTCTCGCAGACAAGTGTGTCAGCGGAATCGAGGCCGACGTCGAGAGGTGTAGAAACTATGCGCTCTCCTCTCCGTCGGTTGGCACTTCCCTGAACCCCTATATCGGTTATGAAGCCGCAGCAAAGGTTATCAAAAAATCACTCGCAACGAATAAGGATCTACGCAGCGTTGTGTTGGAGGAAGGGCTTATGTCAGAGCATGATGTCGATACGGCGCTCGACGTTATGGCGATGACTAGGGGAGGAATAATCAAGTAGGAAATTTGGCTTGGGTCGGAAGGCGAGGGGTTGCAACAGTTGACGCAGAGATGTTCTATAATTATATATAATGAACTTGCGTGAGTGGGCATTGTCCCAAGGTATACATCCTCAAACGGCATATAAGTGGTATCGCTCCGGTACTCTGCCTGTTCTCCTGCGCGTAAAGTAGGTCAACTTATACTGGTGGGCGACTT
>JAKAPB010000195.1 GCA_021823045.1 Actinomycetes bacterium
TTTGACACCCGCCCAGGGAGTATTTGCCAGCTTGGCAACCTGTGCGACGCTGTAGATCTCCATATCAACACAGAGCGCTCCCGGAAACCGATCCTTCAGGATAGCCCGCTCTGCATTTGAGGTGATCAACCTATCGCCAGTAATGACCGTACCGATGTGAATCCGCGGTGTCCGCCCAAATGTATCACTAACCCTGGAAGACCAGATCTTGTCGAGCTCGTCGGAGTGTCCAGCGAGCAAATCGTCCATCTTCTGTGCAAGCTGAGACTCCTTTGGGTGTTGATGACTTAAATCTGCCAAAGAGCCAAGGTCAAAGTCATGCTGGAGAACCGAGCTGACCACCACAAGGTCTCCGATTCCAACAAGGTCACTTACCGCTCCAGAAAGCCCAAAGCTCATCACGGCTGCAGGGGAGAACCTAATGAGCATTTCGGTAGCATGGGCGGCCGCTCGAACTTTACCCATCCCCGACTTGGTTAGAACCAGCTGAAACTCCAGGCCACCATATTCCACCAGGCGGGTGTAAAACCTCCCCAGCACTCCGTCTACTACGTTGTAGGGCTCGATCATCTCAAGGAGTCGGCAGAGTTCTTCATCCATTGCGAAGATTATCCCTATCGTCTTCAAGATCACCCCCTGGCAGGATCGACGGATTCATCGACGACTCCAACAGGATATAAGTCTTCAGATCATTAGGTACAGTAGTTAACAAAAATAAGTACCAAGCAGTGACAGGACGAATTGGAGTTTGGATCGAAAAACTACCTGGTCGTCAGGTAGCGGGTCGTCAGGTAGCGGGCTGCTCCAAAGGAGTCCAAAAAGACCATGCCCCCAATGCCCTCTTGCGAAGACCTCGATTAATCAAAAATAAAAGAGGAACGACGAAGCGTCATAATCCCCCCGTTAAAAAGTACGCCAGCTGGGCGATGTCCATGGGATATCCGGCGCCCCAGGGCCTTTGCTGATTTGAGCCAAGGATAGACTCCTACAGTCCCGGCAAAGGAGATAGATGACAGAGGCTAACCCCGCCGCAAAGGATCTTCTAGATCGAGTACGACGCCTAAAGGAAAAGTCTCAAAAAATAGACCCAGTTGCAAACGGCGATGACCCTAGGGTGACGCCAGAGTTAATTTCCAAAATACCCTCCCAAGTCGTTGGAGCAAACAACGCCCATAGAGACGACATGGGCAACAACGAGGAAAATCGTAACGGTCCTATTTCCCAAGCACTTTGGGAGTTAGACGAGATGATCAACTATAAAGCGCAACTGCGCAAGGAAGTGTTACTGGAAAGTCAAAGTCCTAAGTTTCAGCACCCGGCTGAGAAGCTACCAAGGAAGATCCAGCAGTATCTCGATGCTGAAAACATCCGACTCTACAGCCATCAGGCCGATTCGCTAAACCTGTTTCGAGATCACAAGAACGTTGCCCTTGCCACCCAGACCGCCTCGGGCAAGAGTCTAGCTTTCAACCTACCAATTCTCGAGGTTTTGCTTTCGAATCCAAGCTCAAGCGCAATCTACCTTTATCCCGCAAAAGCCTTAGCAAATGACCAGCTAAATAAGTTAAAGGAGTTCGACGAAAAGTTCTCCCTAAATAGTCACCCCGCGTCTTATGACGGTGACACCCCGGCTTCTGAACGAAAAAAGATCAAGGAAACCTCCCGAGTCATTGTGACCAATCCCCATGGTTTACACATCTACTTGGGCTGGAAAGACGGCTGGAGTCGCATCTTGCGAAACCTCAAAGTGGTAGTAGTAGACGAAGCTCACTACTACAGCGGCGACGTTGGATCACATATGGCAATGGTGGTGAGGAGATTAAGGAGACTGGCGGCTCACTATGGTGCACACCCACAGTTTTTTGTCGCTTCGGCAACCATAGCAAATCCCAAGGAGCATGCCGAAGCGCTCACCGGCGTTGACTTTGAACTCGTCGCCAAAGACGGCGGCGGACGACCCAAGCGGTGGATTGTCTTCTGGGACACCCAAAAGGATCTGGATCACTCCCCCACCTCGCAGGCCGCAGCGCTAAGTCGTCATTTGGTTAGGTATGACCGTCAATTGATCGTGTTCTCCGACACACGGCATCAGGCAGAGATGATCGCCAAGTCGGCATCGGACAGGGTTCACCGGGTAGCGGCGTATCGAGCCGGGTTCTCTCCTCATGACCGCCGATCAATAGAACTCGATCTTAAGGAAGGACGCCTCAGAGGTGTCTCCTCAACATCAGCATTGGAGTTGGGGGTAGATATCGGAGGTGTCGACACGGTGATCCTAAACGGCATGCCCTCCTCGATTGCATCATTTTGGCAGAGGGCAGGTAGGGCGGGCCGCTCCGGACAGACCTCGACGGTTGTCTTGATGACCGGCGCAGATCCGATAGGTAGGTTCATCCTTAACCATCCTGAAAGACTCCTCGACCAATCGCCCGAGGAGGCCATCGTCAATCCGGCAAACCGACCAATATTAAGCCAACACCTAGTGTGCGCAGCTTCAGAATTGCCGCTTTGCAGCGGCGATCAGATCTACTTTGGAGACGGGTTCAATGAAGCAACCGAGGACCTCCTCACTAGAAACGACCTCGTAAAAGACGATGAAGGGAGGCTGATTTACACCCGAAAGGGCAAGCCACAGTTTGGTGTTTCCCTGTCGGGTGGCGCCGAAGCAAGTTACAGCCTTGAAGTAGAAAAGGATTCCAAATTAAAGCTCCTCGAATCACTGCCAGCCCAGAGAGCGATGAGAGAGGCTCACGTGGGTGCGATCTACCACCATCAAGGGGTCGCATATCGGATAAAATCAGTGAATCACAAGGATCTAAAGATACACGCCGTTCTAGAAAAGAGTTCAAACTTCACCGTATCGGCGGCTATCAAAAGCGTCATTTTCGATCCACCTTCGTCCTCCTTTTTCACTTCATCTGGTATCGAAATCGGTTGGGGACGGGCTAATGTTATCGAGGCTGTCGTAGGATTCAAGGAGTATTCTTTCAAAGGTACTGAACCGCGGCGCTATGTCGTAGACTTTCCCTCCCGAAGCTACGCAACCGAGACGCTGGCTATCGGGTTCAATGAAAATCTGGAACTAGCCATCAACGCAGAGGGTACTGATCCTTATCTCGGTGCCCACAGTGCTGAGCACGCTATTTCAAAAGTTTTACCGCTGCTTTATATTTCAGATCGGCGCGACTTTCAGTCCATGAGCCTCAAGAACCAGGGGTCGCCGATTATTGCCCTCTACGACCTCACCGAGGGAGGCTCCGGCGTCTCAAAACTCGCCTTCAATAGCCTCCAAAGACTTTGTGATAACGCAATACAACTGGTTGACTCCTGCGGGTGTTCGGCTGGGTGTCCCTTCTGCGTCTTGGATGCATCTTGCAAAAACGAAGAAATCGACAAGGATCTCGGTATGGGAGTTCTCATCTTTCTAAGAGATGAACTAGCAAAAACAGGCGACTCACCAAAGCTCCCAGCGACGGATTCATTGATCCCTTACGGAAAGACTCAGACCGAAGACGAGCAGATTAAAAATGACTTCACAAAGCCATGGGGAGCCAGGCCCAGAGGAAGGGTTTGAAGCTACCTGGGGTGATTGTTCTCATCTACCATCTAAAAAAGGGACGATGCGGTGACTTTGACTGCTAGGTTACGTTTCGTGCCAAGAATACTCTCAGGAATTCAACCGTCTGGATCGGTCCACCTTGGAAACTATCTAGGTGCTCTTCGAAACTGGGTTTCTGAGCAGCACGAGGCTGACTGTTACTATTCGATAGTCGACCTACACGCCATTACCGCAGAACACGATCCTCGGACCCTCAGAGACACCACCAAGGAATTGGCAACGGTGCTCTTTGCGATCGGCCTAGACCCAGAGGTGTCATGTTTATTCGTTCAGAGTCACGTGCCGGAGCATGCCCAACTCGGCTGGATCATGGAGTCAACGGTTACCTTTGGTGAGCTTTCGCGGATGACCCAGTTCAAAGATAAGGGGAAGGGGGAGGAGAAGGTCAGGGCGAGTTTGTTCACCTACCCCGCGCTTATGGCGGCAGATATTCTCCTTTATCGTGCCGATAAGGTTCCCGTAGGAGATGACCAAAGACAACATATCGAATTAGCTCGAAACGCCGCCGCCAGATTCAACAATGCATATGGCGAAGTTTTTACTATTCCCGAACCAATGATTCCAAAGGTCGGGGCTCGAGTGATGGACCTCCAGAACCCTTCAAAAAAGATGTCAAAATCGTCCTCTACCGACTCAGGGATCATCTACCTCAGCGAAGATTCCACCAGTATCGCCAAGAAGATAAAACGGGCGGTAACCGACACCGAAAATAAGCTTGTTTACGAGCCAAATAACCCCAACAAGGCCGGTGTAACAAACCTACTGGAGATATACTCAGCTTTCACCTCGATACCTCCCCAGGAGGTCGCTGATAACTTCACGAACTATGGAGGCCTTAAGACCGAACTAGCTGAAGTAGTTATCGATCACCTGACAGCCATTCAATTAAGGATCAAAGAGATTTCAGAAGATCCAAATGAACTCCTTCGCCTGCTACATATCGGCGCAGCCAAGGCGAGTGAGATAGCTTCATCTACGCTTTCCGACGCAAAAAACGCAATTGGATTTTTAGCTCCGTGACCAACGGACAATTTGGACTTCCAATTTAAAGAGTAGATATACCGGCCGACTTGCGATCTGAGCGGTCTTATATACGCATCTACCAGGACAAAGTCGGTGATTGGTGGGCTAGCTACGTCGTTCAGGTGAACCACCAGTCACTCCCCAAGAAACGACGGGTGATTTCGCGGGTGATTTGGCGGGTGATTGAGATTGACTGGGGAGTGAATGAGATAGCCACCGCAACCGACGATGCCTACGACTACTTCCCTCATCCCCAACACGCTAAATCAGCC
>JAKAPB010000196.1 GCA_021823045.1 Actinomycetes bacterium
TGGTCCAAAACGTCCGTTCTGGGCGACTATCTCCTCTTTGGTTTCGGGATCTTGGCCAACCACCCTAGGTAGCTCCAAAAGTTCTAGGGCTTCACTTAGCGTTATCGTCTCGATAGACATGTCCGAGAAGAGCGAGGCGGTCTTTGCCTTGGCTTTCGAATCGGGATCAGGATCCTGAAGCTGAACATAGGGTCCGAAACGGCCCGCCTTAGCGATTACCAAAAACCCGGTCTTTGGATCGATCCCGACCTCGCGATCCTGCTTTTTGGAGCTAAGCAGTTCCATCGCTTTCTCTACGGTCAGCTCGTCGGGTGCCAAATCGTCTGGAACCGGAGCGGTCTCTTCACCAACCTTTAGGTAGGTGCCGAATTTTCCAATCCTCGCGTAGATCGTCTCACCGTTTTCTGCGACACCCACTTCCAATGTATTGATCTCCCTGGCGTCAATTTCCGAAAGCTGGTCTTGAACTAAGTTCTTAAGTCCGTTGCTCCCGTCGCCAAAATAGAAGTGGGAAAGGTAGTCCCCGGTGGTTAGGTTGCCGTCCGCTATCTGGTCCAAATCATCCTCTAATGAGGCGGTGAATCCGAAGTCCACGAGGGTTGAAAAGTACTTTTCCAACAGCCCAACGACCGAAAATGCTACATAAGAGGGTACGAGGGCCTGACCCTTGCGCCACGCATAGCCGCGGTCCATGATCGTCTGGATGATCGAAGCGTAGGTGGAGGGTCTCCCCACGCCCAGCTCCTCTAGCGCCTTGACCAAGGAAGCCTCGGTATAGCGCGAGGGGGGTTGGGTCTCATGGGACTCGGAGTTGAGACCTAGAAGCTCGAGCCGATCTCCTACTTCGAGCATGGGAAGCCTCGCAGAGCTGGCGTCTTTTTCCACTGGTTCATCCGAATCCTCCACATAAACCTTCAAGAAACCGAAGAAGGTTATCTGGGTTCCAGAGGCCGAAAAGGTCGCAAGTTCTCCAGTAGAGAAGCCAGCGGAACTATCCCCCCGTTGCGAATGAAAGTCGGCGTTCAATGGGGCGGTCATCTTGACCGTCGCAGTCGAGCCGACGGCGTCTTTCATCTGGGAAGCTACCGTTCGTCTCCAGATGAGTTCGTAGAGCTTGATCTCATCCGAACCGAGCTCCTTCGCCAGTTGTTCCGGGGTTCTCCAGCTATCTCCGGAAGGCCTAATAGCCTCGTGCGCCTCCTGGGCATTTTTGACCTTCTTGGTATAGCTCCTAGCAGAGCTCGGCACGTAGGAGGGGCCATAGAGGGTAGTCGCAATCCGTCTAGCTTCGCTAACGGCAACCTCAGCGAGATTCGTCGAGTCGGTTCGCATGTAGGTTATGTATCCGTTTTCGTAGAGCCGTTGCGCTACGCTCATGGTCCGTTGAGAGGAAAACCTTAGCTTCCTCCCCGCCTCCTGCTGGAGGGTGGAGGTAATAAATGGAGCGGCGGGAGACCTCTTATAGGGCTTGGTTTCGGTCTCTGAAACCGAAAAGTCCGAACCCTCTAGGGCGCCAATCAGGGCGCTCGACATCTCTTGATCGATGACAACCGTGTCAGACTTGGAGGACTTCTTCAGGAGATTTCCATCGGGGCCGAAGTCCCTGCCAGTGGCGACCCTCTTTGAATTGACCATCGTCAGCTTCGCATCGAAGGCCTCTTTCTGCTTCGACAGGTTGGCGACGACGTCAAAATAACTCGCCGAGCGAAATGCGATCCTCTCCCGCTCCCTCTGCACTAAAATCCGGCAAGCTACCGACTGGACCCTGCCGGCGGATAGGCCTTGCTGGACTTTTCGCCAGAGAACCGGGGATATTTCGTAGCCATAGAGGCGATCTAATATCCGGCGGGCCTCTTGCGCCTCGACGAGGTTGCGGTCTAGGTCCCTCGGGTTTGAGATTGCGTCGTGGATCGCTCCTTCGGTAATTTCATGAAAGACCATCCGCTTAACGGGAACTTTTGGAGACAGCACTTCGAGTAGGTGCCACGCTATCGACTCTCCCTCGCGGTCCTCGTCTGTCGCTAAGTAGAGTTCAGACGCCGACGCAAGCAGTTCTTTAAGCTTCTTTACCTGGTTCTTCTTCTCCTTGGAGACGATGTAGAGGGGTTTGAAGCCGTTATCAGTATCAACCCCGATCCTCGACCAGGGCTGTGACTTATATGCGGCGGGAACTTCGGATGCATTGCGGGGTAGGTCCCTTATGTGCCCAATGGAGGGTTCTACTAAGAAATCTGAACCCAAAAAACGCGAAATCGTCTTCGCCTTCGCCGGAGATTCAACGATTACCAGGGGCTTTGCCATCTGCTCCAAACCATTTCCATGGACCTAGTCAACTAACCGGTCCCGTCCATCAAACCTAGGGTACGCAGAAAACTTCATTGGAACTGTGAATTCCACTAAGACTACGGCGAAAATAAAAAATCCCTTTAGTCAATCGATCTAGTTAGATCGATCTAGTTAAATCGATCCAGTTATACGCCGTCCTCTTCCGAGTCGGGCCCCACCAGAAATTCATACTTCGGGTTGAGCATAGCGAGGTGCCCGCCGACCTCTCCAACCATCCCTTCGACCAAGAGCCTCCGCCCGGGGGTTATCCCGGGAACTGCGCGTCTTCCAGCGAAGACCAGTACGATTCCACCGGTTGAGTCCTCTATCCTCGCCGCAAAGGCGGGGACCGAATCCCACGACTGCACCCTGACTAGCTTCACACGCCCCGCAACCGTCGCCTTGGTTCTGTAGGTGACGCTCCCTATCGGCACCGCACCGGGAACGATTAGGTGGATGTCGGTCTCGCCCGACGGCACATGGGTCGTGGTCTGCGAATCGGCCTCACCAGTGGAGGGTTTTTTGGACTTAAACTTTACCAGCGAGGTCTTCTTTTTCCCGAGTTCAAATGGAATGATGGTCGCGTTGACGTGGGGAATCTGAGATACCACCTCGGCTATAGAGTCCGCAGTCCGATCGTGTAGCACCCTGCTCCATACCCTCGAATATCCACGTCTCGGTAGCAGAACGGTTACCTCGGTCTCACCATCCGCCGTGTACTCGGTTACGAGCTCCAAAGAGACGCTTCTTATCCTCCGGTCGGGACACTCGATAACTTCGAGCTCGATTCTCCCGAGTCCCCTCTTGCCCCACTCCTCCTCAAGCTCCCTCGCCTGTTTCACATCCAAGATGAAGTGGATCGCTTTGAGGTCATCCGGATTGATAGCGCGAGCGTACTGAATTGCCCTCGCGGTCGCTAGGTCAAGGCGATCGACAAAAACTAGCACCGTGTGGCTCTTGAGTATCGGGGCATCACACGCCGCAGCTACTCCGGATTCGAGCTCGACCTCCTCTTCTGTATAGACCTTGTTGAGTCGGATAAAGAGGATGACTAGCACCGGCATCATGACCAAGACCACCCAGGCACCCCTGGTGAATTTGGTATAGGCAAATATAAAATCGACGATGAAGGAGAGGACCGCCGCAGACCCATTGACAGCAATTCTCCATCTATAACCGGGCTCCTTGACGGTCAAGTGGTGTTTGACCATACCCGCCCCGGCCATGGTAAATCCGGTGAAAACACCGATTGCGTACATCGCAATCAGGGCGGTGACCTGTGCCTTGGTTACTATCAGCAGCACCTCAGCGAGGATCGCCAAAACGATGATCCCGTTAGAGAAGACGAGCCTGTGTCCCCTCCTAGTGAACTGCCTCGGCAAAAAGGAGTCGGCGGCGGTAAAGGAGGCCAGGAAGGGAAATCCCGTGAAGGAGGTGTTTGCGGCCAAGACCAGAATCATCGTCGTGGATATCTGTAAGAAAAGATAGAAGAATCGCCCAATGGGTCCTGCTCCATAGGTATAGGTCGCTATCTGGGAGATCAAGGTCGGGGTTCCTGATCGCATAGGGACTGCGTGTGTGAACACCGCTAATAGCGAGACACCGAGGAACATCGTCCCAAGGATCAGGCTCATCGCCAGGAGGGTCTTGCGTGCATTTCTCTCTTGGGGTGACTTGAATATTCCTACACCGTTGGAGATCGCCTCCGTCCCGGTCAGTGCCGTGCCTCCGCTAGCAAAAGCCTGCAGAACGATGAATAGGGAGGCACCCATCAATAGGCCCGAACCGCCTAGACCTGCGTGATACGCCCCCGCCTGGTTGATGCTGTGCGTTGGAAGGTGCCCGAATATGACCCTAAATAGTCCAACGAGGATCATGATCCCCATATTTGCGATAAAGAGGAATGTCGGGATCGCAAAGCTTTTACCCGCCTCCCTAATGCCCCTCAGGTTGCCATAGGCCAGCAGGGCGACGAAGAAGACCGATATTTCGACGTTATATGGCGTCAAAAAGGGCACCGCAGAGGTCAAGGCATCGGTTCCCGCAGAAACCGAAACCGCCACGGTGAGGGTGTAGTCGATCAGCAGCGCCGCCGCCGCTAGCTGGGCTAGCTTCAGCCCGAAAGTCTCCCGGGTAACCACGTAGGCCCCACCGGCCTTTGGGAAGGCCCTGATAACTTGGAGGTATGAGGCAGTAACGAAGGCCAGCACGATGAGGATGAGCACCGTTATCGGGATGACGAGCCCATAGGCCGCTATACCGATAATCGGGATCAGAACTACGAGGATCTGCTCCGTCGCATATGCGGAGGAGGACATGACGTCGGAACTCAACACCGCAAGTGCGGTCGGCTTGCCGAGCCTCTCCCCCGAAAGCGACTCGTTGACGAGCGGCTTGCCGAGCAGCTTATTTTTCAGCCGATAAGAGAGCTTCTCTGGAATCTCGTAGCTTCCAGACCTCGGCAGGGCTCTTGGTGCTCTTGAGACTCTTCCTCCGGTCGAAAATCTCCCGGGTTCGACGATG
>JAKAPB010000197.1 GCA_021823045.1 Actinomycetes bacterium
AGTGACACTGAGCTCGCCATCGCTGATGACGGTCAGGTTAGTTGCGGCGACACCCCCGAAGGTGACCTGCGTCGCGCCGGTCAGATTTATCCCGTAGATGTCGACGGTGTTACCTCCCGCAGACGGACCCGTAGCTAGACCCGAACTCTGGTCGTAGACCGCGCTCAGGACCGGTTCATAGGAAACGTCATACCCCGAAGTAACCGTACCACCAGGCGTAGTAACCGAAACGGGAACGACACCAGAGCCGGCTGGTGCAGTGACTTGAATTTCAGTATCGCTTATCACATTCGATCCCGACAAGGTCACCGAACTACTGCCGAAGCTCACGGACGTCGCTCCGGTGAATGAGGTTCCGTAAATGGTAACTTGGGTTGAGCCAGATGGTGATACGTAGTAGGGAGAGACGTCGTAAACGGTCGGCAGATAGCCATACCGGTCTGCGGCCGACGTGGTTGATGTTCCATCGGCATTGGTCACGGTTACGTCCACTAGACCTGAACCAGAGGGCACGGCATATACATCAATCTCGGTCGGAGAGACGACGAAGAACTCTCCCTGAGCTACCGCGTTGCCTCCAAAGTCAACTTTAGTTGTAGTAGTGAAGTTCGTACCCGTTATCACCTCTCCGTAGGGGCCGGGTGCAACGGCTGTCACGGTTGGAAGTGCGACGTAGGTGAACTGATCGGAAGGAGTGGCCATAGAAGTTGCACCACCAACGGCTACGGTGATGTCGACAGAAGTGTCCAACAAGGAGGCCGCTCCGGCTGGTGAACTGACACTACAGCTGGTAGTGGAGGCACAGGTTACGCCGGTCGCTGCCGTCGATCCGAAATAGACCTTAGTAGCTCCCGATCCAGTATCAAAGCCGGTCCCAGTGATAGTGACCGAGGTCCCTCCACCCTGAGGACCAAATGAAGGTGAAACCGAAGTTACAGTCGGGCCGAGGTAGTCAAATTGATCACCTGAAGAGCTTGAAGACGTAAGACCGCCGACCTGAACTTCAACATTGACGATCCCGCTACCAGGCGGTGCGACTGCAGTACATTCATTGTTCGTACTACAGCTAACACTCGACGCAGCAGCCGTACCAAAGAAGACCTCGGTAGCTCCAGCGGCTGTCGAAAATCCCGTACCATATATCGTCACGCTCTCGCCACCGTAGTTCGGTCCCGAACTAGGCGACAACGAAGTTACCGTCGGTGCAGCGGTGGTCATGACTGCGTCGATACCTGAAGTAGTGCTCAGAGCGCTAACCGTGATCTGCTTGGCACCGGTCAGTGTGGCTGAGTTTTGGTAGTAAAGAGGCGAATAACTAGCCGAGGAGGAGAGGCAGGAAACGAACTCGACGGTGTAGCTCCCAGGAGCGAGTGGAGATAGCGTATATCCTCCGCTACCGTTAGTTTGAGTAAATGCTGACGATCCCCCAGAGGTTATGGTAGGACAGATCCCGGCAATTCCGGATCCCGTCAGCGAATCGGTTACGACCCCAGAAATCGCTCCCCATCCATAGCCAAAGAGGTCGGTTGAAAGGTCAGTGCTCGGACCAGAAGACGTGATCACGGTAACCGGGACTGCACCGGCAGAAGTCGTCGCTGGCGACACTGCGGTACACGTCGTCGTCGAAGTGCAGCTGACATTAGTCGCGGGCGTTGTCCCAAAATCGACGGTCGTAGCGCCACTACTTGTCGAGAAGCCCGTCCCAGAAATAGTAACAGTTGTGCCGCCAGAGATCGAGCCGTAGCTCGGACTGACCGATGCTACCGTAGTCGCCGGCACCAAAGTAGCACTTATGCCCGTTACCGTGCTCCCGGCAGTGATGCTGATTGGATTTGCGCTAGCCAAAGATGATTGGTCGTTGTACCACTGAGGTGCATAGGGTGACGTACTCGTGGATCCGCAGTACGTGAACTCGACAGTGAAGCTCCCGGGGAGTAAGGGTATTGAATAGCTTCCGTTCGAACCAGGCGAAACTGAAACGACACCAAACCCTGCGGCTGGCGAACCGGCACTCGGGGTGAACACGACGCAAATCTTGGTAAGGTCAGCAGAAGTCGTGCCTTGTACCGACACGGTGCCGGTCGCCGTTCCGGTCGCGTAATAGGTGAAATGATCCGCTGCGCTCGTTGAGGATGTGACACCACCAACGGTGGCCGTTACATCTACGGTTTGAGACGAAGAGTTTCCCGTATAAGGCGGAACATAGGCCGTACAGCTGGTCGTGGAGGTACAGCTCACTTTAGTGGCTGCAACTCCGCCGAAATCGATCGAGGTAGCCCCAGGGTTTGTCGAAAACCCAGAACCAGTAACAGTGGCATCGAAATCTCCACCTGCTGGCCCATTAATTGGACTCACGCCTGTCACGGTTGGCGAAGTCGTTGTAGTCGGGGTAGAGGGAAGTAGCTGAGTAACTAAGGTCTGGGCTGATGACGCAGTGACAGAGATTGGCGTGGCAGATGAAGCAGAAGTCTGCTGGTTGTACCACAGCGAAGGAGTAGAGGAACAGTCACCCGAATAGTAGGCGATCGTAGCATTTCCCGCAGGGACTCCAAGGAAGCTGTATTGACCCGAAGCATTAGTGGAATCAATCTGCTGATTTGAATTCGCCTCGGTCAAGTCCACACAGGCTCCACCAACGGGACTCGAAGAGCTATTATCCACGGTTCCCGATAACGCCCCGCCGAGACTCATTGATACGGTTTGGGCGGTAGTAGTGTTTGGTGCGGTCACTGATACCGAAGAAAGAGTCTGCATAACATAGCCGTATGGATTTGTGTTCCCGCAGCCATCTGTGAAGGTCAGGGTGTATGTCCCGCTCGGTAAACCACTTATCCGGTAGACCCCGCTAGCATTCGTAGCCCCATACAATGGATACGGCAACGCTGAGAGGTTTGCCTGTACGCAGATCCCCGATAGATCATTCGCCGGCGACGAGGTATCGGTCACGGTTCCCGAGATTGCCCCGCCAGGTGACAGCGCAGTGTTCTCGGTCGTGACGGCTGACACGCTAACCGATATATTCTGAATTACCTGCGCTGCGTAGTTGCCAGTGGACCCACATCCATCGGTAAATTCCAAGCCGTAGGTACCCGCAGGAAGACCTTCGATAAAGTAGCTGCCAGCCGGGCTCGTATATTCAAATGTATTTACATATATAGTCCCACTCGAAAACCCGCTTGAGCTTATTACCTGTACGCAGATCCCCGATAGATCATTCGCCGGCGACGAGGTATCGGTCACGGTTCCCGAGATTGCCCCGCCAGGTGACAGCGCAGCATCAATTCCGCTCACGGTCTCCCCCGTCGTCAGCGTAATTACGGCAGGGGTCGTGGAGCCACTCGTTGCGTAAAATTGTCCGATGTAGTCGCCCGAACTTCCGCATGGGTAAAACTGAACCTCATAATTTCCCGCAGAAATACCGGTAATCGAATAAGAACCCGACGAATTAGTTGTTCCATAGAATGGCCCGTTCACCGGCTGGCTAGCGGAAAAGTACCCCGCGTGGACCGCACTGACGCAGATCCCCGATAGATCATTCGCCGGCGACGAGGTATCGGTCACGGTTCCCGAGATGGTAGCACCGGGCAAAAGGGCCACGCTCTCGGTCACAGTTTGACCAGCTTGGACACTTATCCCAGAGACTGAATCCGGAGCATAGTTGCCCGGGTTGCTACAGTTACTAAAGGTCACGAAATACCCTGTACCAGCCGGAAGTCCGGAAATCGAATAAGAGCCGGATGAGCCGGTGGTCGCAGAACCGAAACCTGCAACTGCCGAGTCATTGGCGCTGACGCAGATCCCCGAGAGACCAGCATTCGAGGACGAGGAGGTAACGGTTCCCGAGATGGTAGCACCTTGGGCCATCGCTGCATTAACGTTTGGTGTCGTATTATCTTGTGTCACCGAAACCGGTGAGGCGAGGGAATAGTTGGTCGTCCCGTTGTAGTACTGCTGGACGTACCCAGGAGACAAGGTATTTGATGCGCATTGTTCAAACCCAACGATATAGTTCCCAGGAGCGAGTGGAGAGATAGCGTAGTTGTAAGTATTGGATCCAGATGTCGTGGAACTCGCGGAACTCTGAGCGTTTATAGCTGACGTTGAGCCCGAGGCGATAAATGGACAAACTCCCGCTATCAAACTTGTCGTACTAGAATTGGTGATCGACCCGGTAATCTGCCCATAGCCGAAGCCATAGATGTCCGTAGCGAGCGGTAGCGGTGACGGGCCGGATGTCCCCACTACTCCCACGCTCACTGACGATGGTGTGGTAGAGGTATTAGTCGGAACGTGGACTTGAATCTCGCTATCACTGATGACGTCCCCAGAGACCAAAGTAACCGTACCAATACTTCCGAAGGTTACTTGGGTAGCTCCGGTAAAACCGACACCGGTGATGGTGACGAGGTTTCCTCCTCCAATAGGCCCAAAGTCCGGAGACACAGACGCTACAACCGGCATCGGCGGAAGCGTTACGTCGTAATTCGAATTTACAGACCCCCAGGCAACGGTGACCGCAGTAGCAGATGCTTGCAAAGACGTACCCGTTGTACCTGATTCGTAATACTGCGGTTCGAATGGCGATACGCTAGACGAGCCGCAATAGTAAAAATAAAGATTGTAGGTTCCGGGATCCAGAGCCAAGTTATAGCTCGCGGTCGTAGCGCCGCTGGTATAGCTAACCGGACTACTTATCGGAGTTCCGCCAGTTCCAGAGGTCGAGGTAGCGTCCACGCAGACTCCGGCCAGATAGGAGGTATTTGCCCCAGATCCGGCCGACACCGTTCCGCTGACTTCGGCTGGCGTCTCATAGATGAACTGATCGGAGGTCGATGTCGCA
>JAKAPB010000198.1 GCA_021823045.1 Actinomycetes bacterium
TGATCAGCGGTGATTCGATATTCGATCGCCTAGCAACCGGCGAAGCTTTCCCCCACTTCGAGAGGAATGATCCTCTGGCGGACGGCATCCGAAAAAGCGCACTTTTTGCCAATGCTTACCTCGGTGCCCGACCAATCGTCGAAGCCCTCAGGCGGGGTGCAGATCTAGTTATCACGGGTCGCGTTGCCGACGCCGCCCTCTACTTAGCCCCACTTGCCTACGAATTCGAATGGGATTTCGAAGACCTAGGTCGAATCGCCCAAGGTACGGTTGTCGGTCACATCCTCGAATGTTCTAGCCAGGCGACCGGAGGGAATCACGGAAGGGATTGGGAGTCGATCGACGGTTTGGAAAGAATTGGCTTTCCAATCGCCGAAGTAAATGAGTCTGGTGACGCAACGATTACCAAACTCGCCGACTCCGGTGGGCGGGTCGACGAATTTACGGTAAAAGAACAGCTCCTTTACGAGATCCACAATCCTTTTGCCTATCAAACCCCCGACGTCGTAATGGACATTTCGACTACTACTGTCCAACAGGTCGGTTTAAATCGGGTCTCGGTGACAAACACGTCGGGACACAAAAGGCCCGATCGATATAAGGCCATCATCGGCTATCCGTCTGGATGGATGGGTCAAGGTATCCTGGGCTATAGCTGGCCTGATGCATACAAAAAGGCCCAGAAGACCGCCTCAATAATCACCAATCAACTCCAGATCTTCAAAGATCAGATTGATGCAATCCGTATAGAGCACCTCGGCCTGGACTCCCTCCATGCTGAGATGGCGGCTAGCAACGACGATTTGTCCGATCTACCCGAGGTGTACCTCCGCATCGCAATTAGAACCCAGGATCGCTCAGTCGCCGAGATGGTATCGAGGATGATGGTACCCTTGGCCCTGGCCGGACCCCCCACCGCCTCTGGACTACTCGGCTTCGATAGGTCTCGGGCCCTAATTGGCCTTTGGCCGACTTTGGTTGAACGATCCATTGTCGATGAGCAGGTATCGATAGATATCATCGAGGTGGCCGAATGAGACTGATAGATCTTGCCTTCTCCAGAAGCTCCGACAAAGGCAATCACTGCGACCTCTCCCTCATCGCCTACGACGAGGAGAAGTACCGAGTGCTGGTTGAGAAACTGACCAAACAGGCTCTCATCGACTACTTTTCGCCACTTGGCCCTTCAAGGATAGACCTCTTCCGACTGGACAACCTATCGGCATTGAAGATAGTCCTCTATGACGTCCTAGACGGAGGGGCCGCAAACTCCATCAAAGCCGACACTCAGGGGAAGTCGCTAAGCGGAGCCTTGTTGCGGATGGAGATCTGACCTCGCTTAGGGATGGGCCCTGACACTAGGTAATAACGATAATTCATAACGATAAATATTCAACGGGGGAACCTGACATTGGGTGATAGACAAGACCGAGTCCGATCGACTCAGGAAAAGATAAAAAAGGGCGGACCAGAAAAGGGTCACAAGAAGCAGCTCGATGCATCCAAGCTGTTCGTCAGGGATCGCCTAAAGCTCTTCTTCGACCGAGAAGAGATCAGGACGGAATTCGGGTTAATGGCCCGGAATTGGAACGAAGAGCTAGCCGCGGACGGTGTAGTGTGCGGCTCTGGAGAAATCTCCGGAAGGTCGGTATTCTTCACCGCATCTGACTACACGGTGAAGGCGGGATCGATCGGCCAGTATCACGGTGAGAAACTGATAAGGGCTCAGGAGGCTGCGATCCGTGCACGGCGGCCGATACTCTACCTAATCGATTCTTCGGGTGCCAGGATCGAAGAAACAGGTGGTCACCACGTCGATAAGCGAGGCGCTGGGCAACTCTTCTACTACCACTCGATTATGTCGGGCTCCGTTCCGCAGGTCGGCGTACTCTACGGAACCTGCTTTGCCGGCACGGCGTACACGCCGGTTTTCTGTGACCTACTGATAATGATGAAGGACTCATCGATGGCCATCGCCTCTCCGAGGATGGTCGAAATGGTCATAGGCCAAAAGACCACTCCGGACGAACTTGGGGGTGCAAAAATGCACGCTGAAGTGAGTGGTTCAGCCCATTTCATCGCAGAGTCCGAGCTAGATGCGGCCAAAATCGTAAAGAAGATATTCAGCTACCTTCCGGATAATTCAGAGGAGAAGCCACCGAGATACCCTGAAGAAGAACCCGAAATCTCCCCAGATACTCTGGACGAGATAATTCCTCCCGATGCAAACAAGCCCTATTCGATTCAGAAGCTCATCTCGGCGGTGGTAGACCGGAGAAGTTTCCTTGAAGTCAAGGAGCACTATGCCAAGGAGTTAGCGGTTGGATTTGCCCGGATCAAGGGTCAAGTCGTTGGTATCGTTGCCAATAACCCCCTCTATAAGGGCGGGGCGATCTTCCCGGAATCTTCAGACAAAGGGGCAGAATTCGTCTGGCTCTGCGACGCTTACCAGATCCCATTGGTATACCTAGTGGACACTCCCGGATTTATGGTGGGGACCCAGGTAGAACGTTCAGCAATTTTAAAGCGGGGCCGGAAATTTATCTACGCCACCTCTAGCGCCACAGTTCCACGAATATGCGTCATTGTGCGCAAGTCATACGGGGCTGGCATCTACGCGATGAGCGGGCCGGCCTACGACCCTGATGTCACCCTCGCCCTTCCCTCGGCAGAAATCGCCGTAATGGGTCCAGAGGCCGCTATAAACGCCGTCTACTTCAACCACCTCGCACAGATTACCGATCCCGAGGAAAGGGCCAAAGTCACCACGGAGTTAAAGGAGCAGTACAGGCAGGGTTACGACATCTTCAAGCTGGCGGGCGAGATGGTCGTCGACGAATTGATAGATCCTTCACAGATGCGAAACGAAATATCCTCCTACCTCGAACTATTCGCAAAGAAGTCGATACAACTACCCCCAAGGAGGCACTCCACTATCATCTGAAAGACGCTTAACAGTATTGCCATCAATCTGACTCTGGAATCTGACCCTGGAATCTGACTCTGGAATCTGACTCTGGAATCTGACTCTGGAATCTGACCCTGGAATCTACTTCGCCACCTTCTGGGTAAGTAGGTAAGAGAGTAGGTGCAGCCTGAACGATCGTATCTTCGATTCTCCAAAGAGGGACTATCGAAAAACCCTTCGAAAGGCCTCCGCTGGCTCGACGGAAGCGAACCCGGCACTCGATTCCCCTCTTCAGTTAGCATCGCTTTGAGTGCCATCTCTTTAATGACGCGGCATGGCGTAGGAGAGGGTCGAATGCGCCATCAGCTCTCCATTTGAAAAAATCTCCGCTTCGCCAAAAGTTACTCGCTTGCCCAGCTTCAAGATGTTTGCCCTTGCGAGAATATCCGTTGTCGCACCTTTGAAAAATGACGTCTTCATCTCTATGGTTACCGCCATAGGTTCAATTCCGACCTTCGTCATGATGGCTACCCACATCGCCACGTCTGCCACCAATTCATAAGAAGAGCCGTGTAGTACTCCACCAGGCCTAATGAGGTCCTCTCGAAACGGAAGTGCAACCGATGCCGAACCATCTCCAACCTCGACGAGCGTCGCCCCCCACCATCTGATAAATGGCGCCTTTTCTATCTCACGCTGGAGAAGTCCTATTGGAACCACTGACAATGCTATCCACCCCCAGGTATATTCGAAAGACCAGCATAGATCGGCTAGACAGCATGGCGTTTTGGTGACATTCCCTAGGACATCAAAGGAAGTTCCTCGGAGCACTGACCAATCAGTCTCCTTTGGGCCTCCGGCGCTACTCAAATCAAGACACCGTAAGGGGGTCCAAAATTGAACCGTCACTTGAGTCCCAGGTCAGGTTCATGGTAAATGACTTCCGAGCCCGAATTAATATCAGGACCCAAAAAATCCAGTCGAACAGCATTAAACGACGCGACACGAATGGTGTAACCTTCGGAACAGTGACTCTCTGTTGTCATTAAGCTTCGACAGTGAGGGCAGGAACTCCGTCAATTCCCATTGGGGACAATTGGCCTGCTCCTGCTATTCATCCTCACCCATGATTGCCACGCTAGTTTCTCTAGCGTATCTACCCTCCTCGTTGAGGCTGGCGTCCTCCTTCACTTTCGCAATCTGTCCACAAATCCATAACGTGTCCCTAAAGCGGCGTCTTGAGCGATTAACCCCTGGCACCCTCGTCATGCTAAAGAAGTTGACTTCGAGACTCACCTGAATTCTCATTCTTCCCCGTGGCACTTCATGTTGTACGAGAGGGGTGCTTGGCGAAATCTAAGCCGTGCAAGACATTCGCCTTCGGTGGAAAATTAATTCCAACAACAAATCTCTTCTTTTTCGACGCCACTCATCCAAAGAATTCGGTTCCAAAAATCAATACGTGGCTTCGTACTAATCGATCACTTTCAAGACCTTAGATGGAGAGATTATCCGGCCAAAAAGTGCCCATTAACCCACTTATTTGGAAATAATAGCGAGTTAATTCGGCTATCCGTGCCACGAGCACCCAATCGTCAACCGCGCTGCGGCGTCCTATTCGATTCTGCCAACCCCGTGGTCAATAACCGTGCTTGCTGGAGGGGGTGGCTACTCTACACAGAAAGGTAGGGAGTTTCTACGCTGACCGCTGTGATCATGGCGAAATGCATTTTCTGCGTTTAATTCAATTGACGCTACTTTCGGGTATTACCGGCCCTTGGAATGATCGACCGTTGAGGAAAACTATGATAGAAGGACAAAACGGGCAAACTTGCTGGTCAGAAGTCTGCTTAATTCCCCACTAGAAGATTTAGTCGATACTTTCAGTGCAGGAAGTCCCAAAGTTCCAAGGCCTGCCATGTGCCTCA
>JAKAPB010000199.1 GCA_021823045.1 Actinomycetes bacterium
CGTCAGCTTCGATCACGCACTTTCGAGGTCGCATGATCCCCACATCCATTCACATTTGGTAATCGTTAACTCGGTTAGAGCGAGGGGTCAAGAAAGCACCTCCGCTCTCGATGCGCGAAGGCTTTTTTGGAACGAGAGTTTCTTTCGAAGTGTCTATCGGCGCTATTTGTCTAGCCGTATTTTGGAGATTGAGCGGGATGGGGGAGGCCCCTACCTTGATCGTTGCGGGTTTGGGCCTTACTTAGACTATCTGGCCGATTTCTTCTCTTCTCGCTCTAAAGAGATCTTCCAAAAGGCTGTAGAGTATGGAGGATCTCACGAAGCGAAACGCTTGGCTGCTCTGATTGATAGGCCCCAAAAGACGAGCATTGACCTAACGAGGCAGAAGGTGTCCTGGAACGAGAGGGCGCAAGAGATCATCGGGTCACGGCCGACAAATACTCCTTTTAGTGGTGTCCTATCCAAGAGCAGAACTAGAGCCTGGGGCGCATTGCATAACGAGGTGAACTTTCAACTCCTGAAAGACTGCGGAATTGGCGCCGATGAGGCGCTTAAACGGGCCGCCGTAATATTGGGCTTTGACGAGACCGACCCAAATTTATATGGACGGATGGCTAGAAGTGTGGATCGAATATCGTCATTGGAGTACGCGAGTAGAACACTGGGCCAGCGGTCCGATATCCACACCAAATTTATCACCCTGGATAGGCCCTTGGACCTCCAAGGAATGCATCGAATGGCCACCGAGATTCGTGCAGTTACCGAGACAGCGGGTGAATTGGAGGTATATGATCCTTCTAGCCAGTCTGCTGTTTGGAAGTCAGCGTTGAGCGCTTCGTACTTTACCAAAGGTCTTAATAATTCTGGAGGATTGAAGGGGCCTACCCCTTTTGCGGGTTGGCAAGCTGAGGAGGAGAGCAACTCCTATCGACCAGCCACACTCGTTTTGGCCTCGCCAAACAGGTTGTCGCCATCAGAGATCTGTGAATTGGTCGAGGACCGGCATTTTCGAGCGGTAGTAGGACTTCGCACAAATGATCGAAATTTAAGCGTTCAGAGTGAATCTTTGGCTGAGACAGATAACACTCCGCTGTGCTCCAGTAGCGTGGCGGTGTCCAGCAGGGTAGTAATAATGAGGGACAATCAGGCGGCCTTCGAATTCGCTCTAGATCGAGCTGCAAAGCTGGTACTGGAAACTTCCACATCCGATGAGGCAAATACCCAAGTCGAAGGAGAAAAAGTAAAGATTCCACTAGTCGTGTCTACCAAGTATGAGGCACGGGTCGCCGCAGAACTGTTAGAGCGGACTTTATCTACGTCGGAGCGTAGCCTGGAGTCCTTGAGGCGAGTTGTTGTCCCACCGAGCTTCTGCTCAGCTGCCGACGCAACTATCGGGGAACTCTCCCGAAAGGGTCTCCTGGAGCTTAAAGTTAGTGGGGTGCAATCGACGATCCCTAAAACTAAAGAGACCTATTTCAGACCAGCACACGCGCTAGCTCTTGCTGAAAGCGAGACCTTTGGTCGGCCGAGCTTCAAGGTGGCCTTGAAGACTGACCGTCAAATGGCACCGAGCGTGGATGGTAGACCGATAGCGGAGACAACAGTCATATCGCTTCTGGCTCTCGAGTTTTCATTAGAGTCGAGGGTCGAGTTGATGAGTGTCGGATGGAGGCCTGCAAAGCACGTTGATGTGTGTAGTTTTGTGGCAGGGTTGGCTCTACGAAATGATCATGGGACGGATTCTGTCGAGGAGAGCTATGCAAAGCTAGTCTCTGTTACCAGGAACCTCAACTCTGGAATGAGCACATTGGACGATCTAATTCGCGCAAGATCCGATTTTGAAATTAAAAAGACCCTCTCGACTGCGGCCATTAAATCCGTAGGTGCTGATGGAACACATTTTGAACACAAGTTGGGTGTGCAAAGGAGGGCATTAGGTCTCGGCTTTGAAAGGGAGCCTGGCGGCCAGTGCTTAGCACCTGGCGGGCAAAGAGTGTTCGAGCGTGGGATCGAGCTAGGGATTTAGTCTTATTTTTATGCAGTCAGCGAATGAGATGTAAATAAAACTCATTCTTTGTGAAAGCCTTTAAATATTTGGAAAACTTGTGTACCCTAGTTATCGGTGCAGGCTGTGTGCCAGGTCGAGTATTCGTAGCGTTGAGCATGAATGTCTTTTGGAGGGTGGAGTGAAGGTTCCTTTGAATGTTGGTGACTTTTTGCGCCGCGGGGCGGAGGTCTATCCCGACCGCTTGGCGCTGGTCGACGATCCAGAAGCAAAAGGCACTTTGGGCAGGCTGACGTATCGTCAACTTAATTCCAAAGTTATGAATATGGCCAGAGTTTTGGAGGATATGGGGGTAGCCGTCGGCGACAGAGTAGCTCTCATCAGCCCTAATTCGGGTAAGTTCTTGGTCTCGTACTATGGGGTGAGTGGTTTCGGTCGAATCCTCGTTCCAGTCAACTACAGACTCAACTCCGAGGAAGTCGAGTATATAGTCGAGCACTCTGGTTCTCAAGTTGTTCTGGTAGACCCGGAGTTTCAGCATCTTGTTGCGGGTGTGAATGTGAAATCCGTGATAGTGCTTGATGGCATTGAGGATGCCGAGTTATTTGCGGACCTCGGGGACAAGCCAGCCCCTACCCCTTGGGAGGGTGACGAAGACTTTACTTGTTCAATTAATTACACTTCGGGTACCACTGCTCGGCCTAAGGGCGTTCAGATGACTCATAGGAACGCATGGCTGAATGCAGCCACTTTTGGGTGGCATACGACGGTTACTGATAGAGACACACTGTTGCATACGCTTCCGATGTTTCACTGTAATGGATGGGGTATGCCCTATGCAGTGACAGGTATGGGTGGAACCCACGTCATTCAGCGCAAGATTGATGGTGAGTCGATATTGACCAACATCGAGAATGAGGGTGTAACCCTTGCTTGCGGGGCGCCGGCGGTATGGGCAGCGACATTGGATGCTGCTTCTAAAAGGTCTGCGGCCAACCGGCCTATTCCAGGCAAGTCCACCATGAGGATCGTAATGGCGGGGGCAGCTCCTCCTTCGAAAACGATCGAGAGGGTAGAAACCGAGCTTGGCTGGGAGTTCATCCAGATCTATGGTTTGACCGAGACTTCGCCGGTATTGACGGTGAATAGGACCCGCTCGGAATGGGATGCATTGACCCCCGAGGAGCGCTCCAAGTTGTTATCCCGTGCTGGTACTCCAGGGATCGGGACGCAAATTGAGCTTGATCCAAGCGGTGAGGTACTGGCCAAGTCGAACGTGGTCTTCGAAGGATACTGGAACAATCCAGATGCCACCGCCGAGGCGATGGCGGGTGGATTTTTCCATACAGGCGATGGTGGATCAAAAGATACGGGCTATTTGACGATCTCAGACAGGAAGAAGGACGTCATAATCACTGGTGGTGAGAATGTCTCTTCTATTGAAGTGGAAGATGCGCTTTTTCAACATCCAGCGGTTGCCGAGGTTGCAGTGATTGGTGTTCCGGATGATAAGTGGGGCGAAGCAATCAAGGCACTCGTCGTCCTGAGGCCGGATGTTCAGGCAACCGAGGAGGAGCTGATCGAGTTTTGCCGCGGCCGTATCGCTCACTATAAGTGCCCACGCTCCGTAGAGTTTCGCGATACCTTAGCCCGGACGGCGACTGGAAAGCTGCAGAAGTTCAAGCTCCGCTCGCCATATTGGGAAGGCCGAACGAGAATGGTAAACTAGTAGGCGGATCGAGTACTAGAGGTCGGTGATGAGTTTAAACTCTTCGCCGGCCTCTTTTTTGTTCCATCGAAGCGATACTGACTCTGCTTGGTGAGTGACCATGCTCACAAGATGGGCCTTTTGGGCAGCGGTTACTTCGCCCCCTATCCCCATTGTGGTTTCGTATTGAGATCTATGTGCAAGTAGGGCGTCCACCTTGAATTGGAGGTAGGTCTCTGTGGTTTCAAAGTGATCTGGCTCGTCGGCCTCCCAAAGCAGAAGGGCTTTAGGTCGGTGTCTTTCGAGTTTATGCTCCGGGAAAAAAAGTGGATCTCGCGCTGCGACTATTGAGTCGCAAGTGATCCACCCGGCGTTGCGGTGGTCTGGGTGTAGCCGGTATCTTTTGAACGGGTCATGGCCAAGGATTACTTCGGGTTTAACCTGTCTAATAAGGTATGCGACCTCGGACCTTTCCTTTGGGGTCGACTCCAATTCTCCGTCTAACCTTCCAAGGAAATGGACTTCGGCTGTAGCTGAGATTGTTCTAGCTGACTCGGTTGCTTCAAGCTTCCTCACCTGGGCGAGCTCGTTCGAGTCTATGTTCTCGTTCCAGGTTCCTTTTGAACCATCAGTAAGTATCAGGTAATGGATCATACAGCCACTATTGGACCACTTTGCCAAAGTTCCCCCGCACCCAAATTCGATATCGTCTGGGTGAGCACCGATAGCGAGGGCAATAGCGGGGACCGGTATGTCGCTCGAGGTCGATTTGTCTTGCTCCTTCAAATAAGTAGCCAAGTTAGTCAAGTGAGTTTCTTCTCCTGCTAGTCATTGCGATGTCGAGTTGTGTCAGCAACTTATGATGGTCAAAGCCAAGGGAACGGGCTAGTTCCAGGTCGGCGGAGTCGTCCAAATCTAATGCCAAACCTGGATTGTCTACGATCATTGGCGCGTGTGCGAGAGTGAATGCCTCCTGGACATGTGCAGCGAACGAATGTCGCCCGAAATGGAAGCTGAACCGGCTTGTTTGGGCAGGCAGAACCGGCATTGAGATAGCGTTCGTCCCGATCAAGTGTCTGTCTGGGGCGATCATTATTTGATTGCTCAGGGCTA
>JAKAPB010000200.1 GCA_021823045.1 Actinomycetes bacterium
CTACCTCGCCATAGGTATGGTGAGCTTCGGATCGGTCCTGGAGGACTGAGGGTTGAAGAGCAGTAAATTTTGGGTCGGGGTTCTGGCCGTATCGGCGTTATTCGGAGTTGCGGTGACCTATTGGTTAGGCTTATTCGTGACACCGCCTGACGTGATACAGGGTCAGCTTGTGAGGCTCCTTTATATCCACCCCTCCGTTGCCTGGGTGGCCTATCTGGCCTATGGCGTGACGTCGGTGGGGTCGATTCTCTACCTCTGGAAGAGGACTCGATCCCTGAAGTGGGACCGTCTTGCGGCCGCGTCCGCCGAGGTGGGTGTAGTTTTTACCGCGCTGACGCTTATTACCGGTTCGATTTGGGGGAGACCTACGTGGCATGTCTGGTGGACTTGGGACGCACGGCTAACCACGACGGCTCTTCTTTTCCTCCTCTATTTGGGCTATTTGGCTTTGAGGAAGGTGCCCGCATCAAGGGACAAGATTGCGGTTCGCTCGGCAGTGGCCGGATTGGTCGCCTTTATTGACGTACCTATCGTCCACCAGAGCGTCGTTTGGTGGAAGACCCTGCACCAGAGCGCCACGGTATTTAACGCCTCGCTCAGCCCGAAGGTACACGGCGAGATGGCCTGGACGATGCTAGTAAGTTTTATCAGCTTTACCCTGGTCTATCTCTGGATGACGATTAAGCGCTATCAGATCGAAACAGATATCGATGAATTTGACAACCTCGAGGTAGAGGCTGCAATAGCCGAAAGACTTCGGGAGGTTGACGGATTGGTCAACTCAAAGGCATCTTCTGGGACCCGAGATGGGGGCCTAAAGGACGGAGGATCAATTTCATGAACGGTTATGTTGAGGCCGGTTATCTTGTAGTCACCGGTGTGCTTGGTGGGTACTCGTTGCAGCTCGCTAATAAATCCAAGAAACTGAAGAGGGCCGTGGTTTTGGTGCGAGAATCATCCAGCAGGCGGACCGAGGGTCGAAGCGAGAATTGAGTGAGTCTATCGGAGATGCGGGATTGGCGGAGCTGGCAAAGGTAGGCACCAAGAACGAGACGACCGCTGGAGAGTGCGTTGACTGGAAGACCGTTCAGTCTTTGCGCTCGAGGCCGGTTACCGCGACTAAGGCGATAGTGGTACTACTTTTGATAGCTTCGGCATTTGCCTTTGTGATCTACAAAGGAATCAGCAATGCGATCCAGTACTTCTACACCGCCCAGCAGGCCGTTGCCCAAAAGGCACAACTTGGCTCGAAGACCTTCAGATTAGAGGGAATAGTCGTTCCTGGGTCGATAAAGGATACCCAAAGTGGGGTCGATTTCGAGGTTCGCTTCGCAAATACCGTAGTCCCGGTGGTGGAGATTGGGTCGCCTCCTCAGCTCTTCCAGCCGACGATTCCGGTGGTCTTGGTCGGACATTTTCAAGGAAACTATTTCTGGTCTAACCAGATCATGATCAAGCACACCGCAAACTACGTCGCGGCCCATCCAAATAGGATCAAAAATCCCGGAGGCGGATCCTAGTTGAACGCAGAGATCGGCCGCATTGGCATACTCATCTCGTTGGTGTCATCGCTGGCGGCGGTAGGGCTGTTCTTCATTGCGCTCCTGCGGAAGAGGGTTGGTGTAATCAAGCACGCCCGATCCTTTGCCTTGGTTTCGGTCCTTGGTGTAGCGATATCTACCTTTGCAATCGAGCGGGCGCTGATCACCCACGACTTTTCGATTGCCTTTGTGGCACAAAATAACTCCAAAGAGACGCCACTGCTCTTTTCGATCTCTGGGATGTGGTCGGCCCTGCAGGGATCCATCCTCCTCTGGGCGCTCATTTTGGGTATCAACCTCGCCGCCCTGGTCTTTTTTACTAGGCTCCGCAAGCTCGAGGCGGCTTCGAATTGGGCGCTATTGGCCACCTCTGTCACGATGGCCTTCTTCGTAGCGATGATGTTTGGACCCGCCAATCCATTTGCCCTGACGCAAGGGGCGATCCCCCCAGACGGTTTGGGGCCAAATCCGCTGCTGCAGAATTATCCGCTCGTCGCCGTTCACCCGCCCCTTTTGTACTTCGGATTTGTAAGTATTACGATTCCATTCGCCCTTTGGATAGGCGATCTGCTCGCAGGCGATCGATCCGGTTTCTACCGCGAACTTGCGAGGAGGTGGGCAGTCATCTCCTTCAGTTCCCTTACCCTGGGTATTACCCTCGGTGCGTGGTGGTCATACCAGGTATTGGGGTGGGGTGGCTTTTGGGCCTGGGATCCGGTCGAAAATGCGGCACTTATGCCTTGGCTCTTTCTGGTGGCGTATCTCCATTCGGCCTTTGTGGAGAAGAGGGCTGGTTCGGGTCCCTTGTGGAGCTATGCCTCGATAAGCTCGGCCTTTGTATTCACCATACTCGGTACCTACTTCACCCGATCGGGCGTGCTGCAGAGCGTCCACGCATTCTCATCTTCTACCTTAGGTGACGTCCTGATCTCCTTTTTCCTCCTGGTCTGTCTCGTCTCTATCTATCTCGGGGTGTCGAAGTTCTCATCTTTGACACAAAAGCGGCCGGGTCCACTCTGGGCTTCTAGGACTAATTTGATCAAGGTGAACAACGTCGTTTTCGTCGCGATCGTCCTAATCGTCTTATTGGGCACGATATTTCCACTTTTTGCGAGTTCGCTCTTCGGACAGGTGATCACCGTTGGAGCCCCATACTTCAACTCATACGTAGCTCCGTTGGGCGCCCTTCTGCTCGTACTTATGGCTTTAGCACCGGTAGTTAGCTACAGAGGACTGCCTTGGCGTGCATTGTTAGAGAAGCTCACCTTTGCCGGTGTCGTCGCCAGTGTCGTCGGTGCGGTGTCGGTCGCTTTGGGTCTCGACCGGCCAGGACTCTTTGGTGTATTTGTGCTCGCCGCATTCAGCGCAAGCTCCACTCTCGAGCAATTAGCTAAGCGTTCCCTTGGGAATGGGATCAATCCATTTAAAGCGGTATTAGCTCGAAAAAATGGCGGGCTCTTGTCTCATTTGGGGATCGTGATGGTTGCGATAGCGTTGGCGAGTGCGACCTCATTCGGCCACAAAGGAGAGATCAAGCTCTATCCCGGTCAGAACAGGAACTTCTTCGGACAAAATGTCAGTTATCTCGGAACCAAAACGGTAGTCACCCCTGCAGAGACCTCGCTCGTTGCAATGGTGACCCTCAATGGCAGAGAGCTGATGCAGCCAGCGATATCGCAATTTGGTAGCTATACCCAACCGGTTGGTTCGCCGGCGGTTTCGGCGGGATTGACCAAAGACGTCTACCTGACCCTGGATCAGCCACCGACAAAGGCAGGAGGGTCAGTCCTGGTCGGGATCATCATCCAACCGATGATCGACTGGTTGTGGATTGGGGCGTCGGTGATCGCCTTAGGTGGGGTTATCTCGATACTCGGTTTCAGAAAGGTCCAGACTAAGCGGCATTGGGGGGCTAAGGCTGGCTCCTCTGATGAATTGGGTGACGGAACTGAAAAGGAAGGTCAAGCAACAGATCGAGCCGCTTCTGGTACCGCGGGGGCTGACACTGGTGCTGGGTCACTTCTCAAGTGAGCACGTCGATAGCTAAGCGAAGGGCCGGCGGAGCCGGGATTAAGTGGTTTGGAGCAGTTACAGCAATTCTGTTGCTGGCCTTCTCGGTTTTCGTTGCTACCAGGACGCCGGCATCGACAGCCGTCGAGCCGAGCCCGATAGTCCAACATTCCGCCCCCTCTATCTCCGGACCAACTGTCACCGGTGGGCGCTTTTCGCTCAGCAACTATCGGGGCGAGTTCGTACTGGTAAATTTCTTTGCATCCTGGTGCGCGAGTTGTGCGATAGAGGAGCCCCAACTAGTTCGATTTTCAAAGTCGGGTATTGGCAAGGTGCTGGCCGTCGATTTTCAAGATGAAGATCGACCGGCGATCGCCTTCCTCGGTCGATACGGAGCCAACTGGCCTGCGGTAGCGGACCCCAATGGGCAGATAGCGGTCAAGTGGGGCGTCTCGGCACCCCCTGAGTCATTTCTGGTCTCGCCCTCTGGTGTGGTGCTGACCAAGATCGTCGGACCGGTCACTGCGAAAGAGTTAGCGATACTAGTCCAGGTGGCAAAGGCAAATGGTTACTAGCGCCCAGGAGAGTATCGGCAAAGTGAATAGGCAGGTGAATAAGCAGAGGAGACATTTTGCCACCGGCAGGGCGCTCATGGTTATCTGGGGAGGGATAGCCGCTGTAATTTTATGCAGCTTTGCCATTCTGACCTTTAGCTCCGCTAACCCGAGTTCGCCAGCAGGACGAATCGTTCATCTTGAGGGAGAGTTTAAGTGTCCATCATGTATCGACCTCTCCGTCGCTGAGTCGAGCGCTGCGAGCTCGATTTCGATAAAGACCTTTATTAAAAATGAGGTCGCTCAGGGCGCCTCGGACGCACAGATCAAGGACCAGCTCGTCGCGAGCTACGGGAACTCTATCCTCTTTACGCCACCTAAGTCCGGCGCCTACCTGGTCATCTGGATACTGCCCTTCGGCCTAGTCCTCCTTCTGGGGTACTTTTCCCTCCGGCCGATTTTGTCGCGAAAGGACTGGGCGCAAAGTGGGAGGGGATCTCCGAATGACCCTCGAAGCGACGACGAGCCTCCCATTATCGAAGGCGTTTCTGGAGACCTTGCCCTATCGATGATCCCCCTCGGCGAGACAATCAACCACCTTCCAGCTAGCTATGGCGCAGCTAATCACGATGTAGCGGTTGATGGTGCCGAAACTAGACCCAGTCAGTCTTTGATGTCCAGAGCATTATTAGCATTATTGCATCGATAGAT
>JAKAPB010000201.1 GCA_021823045.1 Actinomycetes bacterium
TCTAGAGAAGGACTTCTCACGGACGTCACGCCGAGTAAGGCGGTGAAGAACTATATCAAAGCCGCGGGAAAAGGCATCCTCAAAGTGATGTCCAAGATGGGAATCTCGACTGTAGCCTCTTACACCGGTGCCCAGGTGTTTGAAGCGGTAGGGCTGTCAAGGGAGCTTGTCGACGAGTACTTCACCGGCACCACTAGCCGGATTGGAGGCATAGGCACTGACACCTTGGCCAAAGAGGTTGCGATGCGCCACCACCTGGCATTCACCGAAAGGCCTGAGGAGCTGGCGCATCGCTCGCTAGAAGTGGGCGGTGAATATCAGTGGAGACGAGAAGGCGAGCATCACCTCTTTAATCCGGAAACAGTGTTCAAACTGCAGCACTCCACCCGCCAGAAGCGCTATGACGTCTTCAAGGACTACACGAACCTCGTCAACGACCAGTCAAAAAAGCTGGCTACCATTCGAGGCCTTTTCGATCTGAAAATCGGCGAGCGGCCACCCGTTCCGATAGAAGAAGTCGAACCTGTATCGGAGATTGTAAAGCGCTTCGCGACGGGCGCCATGTCCTACGGCTCGATCTCCGCGGAGGCCCATGAAACTCTTGCCATCGCAATGAACCGGCTGGGTGGCAAATCAAACACAGGCGAAGGCGGAGAGGATCCGGAACGGTTCGTCCTGGACCCGAACGGGGATTCCAGGAAAAGTGCGATCAAACAAGTTGCGTCGGGAAGGTTCGGCGTCACTAGCGAATATCTAGTTAACGCCGACGACATCCAGATCAAGATGGCACAGGGAGCAAAGCCTGGAGAGGGAGGACAACTTCCAGGTGACAAGGTCTATCCGTGGATAGCCAAGACGAGGTACTCGACTCCCGGCGTGGGTTTGATATCCCCGCCACCTCACCACGACATCTATTCGATCGAGGACCTGGCCCAGCTGATCTACGACCTGAAGTGCTCAAACCGCAACGCCCGCATCCATGTCAAGCTAGTGGCGGAGGTGGGTGTCGGAACGGTTGCCGCAGGAGTTGCAAAGGCGCACTCTGACGTAGTGCTCATTTCCGGCTATGACGGAGGAACCGGCGCTTCCCCGCTCACCTCCTTGAAGCACGCCGGGATACCTTGGGAGATCGGTCTCGCCGAGACTCAGCAGACACTGCTCGCCAACAATCTCCGCGACAGGATCGTGGTTCAGGTCGATGGGCAGCTGAAGACCGGAAGAGACGTGATCATCGCAGCTCTTCTCGGGGCAGAAGAGTTTGGCTTTGCAACTGCGCCGCTCGTGGTCTCCGGATGCATAATGATGAGGGTTTGCCACCTCGACACCTGTCCCGCTGGTATCGCAACCCAGAATCCGGAGCTAAGAAAACGCTTCACAGGTAAACCTGAATTTGTTGTCACATTCTTCGAGTACATCGCGGAGGAGGTGCGACAGTACCTTTCGCAGCTGGGCTTCAGGACTCTCCACGAAACAGTCGGACACGTAGAGATGATCGAAGCCAAGTCTGCAATAAAGCACTGGAAGGCATCAGGGCTCGATCTCGGTCCCTTGTTCGAGATGCCGCAGTTGAGGGAGAACCAATCGCGGACGGCCACTTCGAAACAAGACCATGGCTTGGACAAGGCCCTTGACAACGACCTGATTGAGATTTGCAGACCGGCCCTTTACGATAACTCAAAAGTGCGAGCTTCATTCCCGATCAGAAACGTCAACAGAACGGTTGGTACAATGCTCGGATCGGAGCTGACAAGGCTCCACGGAGGAGCGGGTCTTCCCGACAACTCCATCTGGCTTACTTTCACGGGCTCCGCTGGGCAAAGCTTTGGCGCATTCGTGCCAAAGGGGATGACTCTTGAGCTAATTGGGGACTCCAACGACTACCTGGGCAAGGGGCTTTCGGGTGGCAAGATCATTGTCAAGCCCCATCCATCCTCGCCCTTTGTTCCGGAACAAAACATAATTGCCGGAAACGTGATCCTATATGGTGCCACCTCCGGCTCAGCCTTCATTCGCGGTGTTGTTGGCGAAAGATTTGCGGTGAGGAACTCCGGCGCCATAGCTGTAGTCGAAGGCGTGGGGGACCATGGCTGCGAATACATGACCGGAGGACGCGTCGTGGTAATCGGCGCAACAGGGCGCAACTTCGGCGCGGGAATGTCCGGTGGAGAGGCCTACGTCTACGATCCGAACGGCCACTTCCGCAAGCTCGTGAATACGGAGATGGTGGATCTCGATCCTCTGGAACTCGATGACAGAGAATGGCTCGCCACGATATTGGCGGAGCACGCCTCCCTAACCGGATCGACTGTAGCTGAAAAGATTCTTGCCAATTTCAGCCTGGAGGTCAACAGGTTTGTAAAAGTATTCCCGCGTGATTACAAGCGGGTGCTGATGGCCAAAGAAGCTGCGAAAGCTCAAGGAGGCACCGAGACCGTAGTTTTCACGCCCGATCAAACAGTCTAGAGAAAGCAAAGTCCAAGGAATAGAGATGGCCGATCCCAAAGGGTTCTTGAAATACCCACGCACCACACCGACACGCAGACCAGCAGAGCTTCGAATACACGACTGGAAAGAGGTTTACAAGCCTTTCCCGGAAGACACGCTCGTAAGCCAGGCTGCAAGATGCATGGATTGTGGCATTCCGTTCTGCCATCGCGGCTGCCCATTGGGAAACCTCATCCCTGAATGGAATGACCTCGCATATCGCTTCAACTGGCGCGAAGCGATCGACAGACTCCACGCAACAAATAATTTTCCCGACTTTACCGGTAGGCTCTGCCCCGCACCTTGTGAGGCTGCTTGTGTACTCGGCATCTCGGCCGATCCGGTGGCAATAAAGACGGTTGAGCAATACCTGATTGACAAGGCCTTTGACGAAGGTTGGATTGCTCCGTTGCATCCAAGCGTCAAGACTGGGATGAGGGTTGTCGTAGTGGGTTCAGGTCCCGCTGGACTTGCAGCTGCGCAGCAACTGACCCGAGCAGGACATGACGTAACTCTGTATGAAAGGGCAGATCGTATTGGTGGTCTGCTGAGATATGGGATTCCAGAGTTCAAGTTGGAAAAGTCTGTTCTCAATCGGCGCCTTGACCAGATGCGTGCCGAGGGAACTACCTTCGTCACGGGAGCCGAGATTGGAAAGAATTTAGACGCCAATCAGATCCTCAACGACTGCGATGCGCTTGTTCTAACTATCGGCTCGACCATTGCACGAGACCTGCCCGTTCATGGACGAGACCTCGATGGTATCCATCAAGCCCTGGAGTACCTACCAATCGCAAACAGGGTGCAGGAGGGCGATCTTGACGTGCCTTCCATCACCTCTGAAGGTAAGAAGGTCGTAATCATAGGCGGTGGCGATACCGGCGCTGACTGCCTTGGAACCGCGCACAGGCAGGGCGCTGAATCTGTTGTACAGCTTGAAATCATGCCAAGACCGCCGGAAGAGCGGGACCCCACCACTCCATGGCCCACATGGCCGCTGATCTACCGAGTGTCTTCAGCCCACGAAGAGGGTGGGGATAGAGAATTCTCCATCAACACCGAGAGATTTCTTGGAAATCCAGATGGAACTCTTAGAGGAATCCTGGTGCACAAGGTAGAGACAGTTCTTGAAAATGGCAGACCGAATTTCAAGAAGGTCGAAGGCAGCGAGTTCGAGATAGAGTGCGACCTCGTCTTCCTGGCGATGGGATTTCTCGGACCCGAGAAGGACGGCATAATTGCCCAACTCGGAATTGAAACGGATTCCAGGGGGAACATCTCGACCAATGAGAGATGGGCTACCAATAATCCTAAAGTGTTTGCTGCAGGCGATGCCAGGCGTGGGCAAAGTTTAATTGTATGGGCGATCGCCGAAGGTCGTTCAGTCGCGAATGCTGTGGATACACACCTTATGGGAAGCTCTGACCTGCCTTCACCGTTAGCCATTACTGACAAACCAATAGCGGTTCTCTAGCCGAGCGATACATGACATCCGCTAAATTGGAGTGTCAGCCCAAGCGCTCGTAGCTCAGCGGATTAGAGCATCTGACTACGGATCAGAAGGTCGGGGGTTCGAATCCCTCCGAGCGCGCAATATATTCGCAGGTCAGTAGACTAGCGATTCATCGTATTTATACTTGCGTACACTGAAACCAACAGCCGTCCCAATATGTAGCGAGGTGGTGAAGCTGGGTTCAATGCGATTGATGTGCAAGCCAGATACATGAGAACTGCGAAGCTATCCTGAATGGGATGAAAGCTGCAAAATAGTCCACAAATACGCCACGTTCACTTGAGGAAAGCGTGAGCCGGGAAAAGAGCAGGCGAGACTTTCTTTCGAACTTGAACCACGATCAAAGGCAGAAATCGAATTCGGCCTAAAATGGAATTCTCGCACGTCCTTCAACGACTCGATCTCAGCTTGGCGAGTGAATGGAAGGCAGGATCTCTATCCCCTAAGACCGTGCGGGATAACCAAGGCATAATTCGCGTCCATATTCAAGACTCCCTAGGTGTTGCGCAACAGTCAAGCTGATCATGCTGACGACACGTTAAAGGATCACCTCGTGTAATTACTATGTCGGCAGTGACAAATTTGATTACGACGACGGTCTTCGGTTTGTTGTTGCCTTTTTCACTCGCTACTCCAAATCAGCTTCTGAAATCGGCTGGCGGGCTAATCTCCCGCATACAATTGCGCCTTCGTTCGCATATGAAGCCGCTAACACTTGCCTGGCGAGGCAGCTGACTAATCGGAACTGACTACATGAAACCTAAGGAATCCGTTCGGTCGCCGCGTCTGGAAACAGGACACCTATTCG
>JAKAPB010000202.1 GCA_021823045.1 Actinomycetes bacterium
GTGAAGTGCCTTCTTATGCCCAATGCCATTTTCTCTGGCGCTATAGCCATACGAACTTTCCCCCTCTTCAGATTAAAAATAGAATCCGAGCACGTTCCAAATCAGACCCTAACCAAGGATCTCTCCGCTGCGTCTAATCGGCTCAGCAAAGCTCTCCAAACGAATAAACCACAACATATGGGAATGGCTTCCGTGTCGAGTACCACATATTGTAGATGCACCGGGCGGCTTCGTGCAACCAATTCAAAGAAGTTTCGTAATTACCCTGCTGAAATTACGAATTTTCTTGAACCTGTTGCCGCCTCGTCGGGTGATGGTGGCGGTTCGTTAGTCGACCTTGCAAGCCCCGCTAAATCAGAGCTGCTAAAAAGAAATTATGACATCTACTGCGACCAGTCAACCGGGAAGGTGAAATAAATTCCGAAGGTAGTCTTGAACTGCCAGTTTCCACTTAGACAGAGGCCTACTCAAACGTGAGAGTTCCGCAGACCGTTGCAGCAGAGTTCAACTTTGCCCCAAACACGCAAGATAAGAATGCGATAGATAGGTACCTAGCAGAGCATTCCAGCGAACCGATCCCGGAGTTCATTGTTCTGATTCCTGCGTTTAATGAGGCAAAAAACCTACCTATCGTCGCCGGGCTGTTGGACAATGCCCAGGGGGAACTCCGAACAGGGAGGGTCGTCATATGTATCGACGGGGCGACTGATCAAACTGAATCTGTCGCTAGAGAACTTGGATTTGGGGTCTGTGCCGCAAGCGTCAACAGAGGGCAGGGCGCAGTACTTAAGATGGGGTATCAACTGGCCATTGCGGTGGGCGCCAAATACGTTGTCATAGTGGACGCAGACGGTCAATGGGATCCATCAGATCTAGCCTCGATACTTAATCCGCTAAGGGAAGATATAGCTGACTTCGTACAGGGGTCGAGGGAACTAGGCGAAACCAGGGTCGGAGACTCATTCCGAGACTTTGGTGTCGTCGTCTTTGCTAGGTTGATATCACTTCTCACCGGTGTCAAGGTCACCGATACTTCGAGCGGATATAGGGCCTTCGACGTGAGCCTCCTATCAAAGATTCGGCTAAGTGAGCCACAGTATCAATCATCCGAGTTGCTGATCGGGGCGATCATGGCCGGGGCACGGGTCGTCGAGATCCCCACCGTCATGCATCGAAGGCCGAGCGGCAAATCCAAAAAGGGAAACAACTTCAGCTATGGAATTAACTACTCTAAGGTGGTACTCAATACTTGGTTGAGAGAAAAATACCTCGTAGAACGATAGCCAATCCCATAGAAATGAGAAGTTGGAAGGGCTATTTCTGGGCTTGGGCTGGCATCAGCGCCGCAGTTGTGGCGCTCTTCGTAGTTCCAACTTCACTGGGTCATCCCGCCATATTCTCTGACAACCTCAATCAGAATGTTCCACTGCACTACCTGGCCGCCCAGATAGAAAAATCCGGACATATTCCCACCTGGAATCGGTACTCCTGGTCGGGGAACCCACTGCTCGCCGGCTTCAACGTCCAGACCTTTTTCCCACTTTCGATACTATTTCTGTTCTTATCTCCTGTATGGGCCTTCACTTGGTTCGTTGTCATTGTTTACTCCTTGGGTGCAGGCGGGGTCATCGCCGCGAGCAAAGAACTCGGAGCATCGCCTTCTGGGGCGGCACTAGCGGCCATTGGCTTCACGCTTTCGGGTCAGTTTCTGTCTCAGGTCGTCCATCTTGACATGATCGCAGGGATAGCCTGCGTGACCTGGTGTATTGTCTTTCTCCTTAAAATACTGTCCAGCCAATCCGTACGTTCGGGGGCCAAATGGGCGGTACTTTTATCGGCTGGATTCGCGTTATGCGTCTTTGCGGGGGCTCCCGAGGCGATGCTGGACGGCGCGATATTTATGGCGCTTGTGGCGATACCAACAATGATAAAACGGGGAAGGGACTTCAAAGTTCCACTGCTACTACTGCTACTCGCCGGGGCCCTCGCCTTGGGTTTAGCTGCGATCCAGTGGCTACCCGGGATAGCCTTCCAGCACTTTTCAAATAGATCGAGTGGGAGCTATGCATTTTTCACCTCAGGGCCATTCAGTCCTAGAGACTTCGCTATGCTCCTATACCCATTCATTCAAGGATGGTATTCCCTAAGACACCTGCCGTCTTTTTTTGGGTCCTACAACCTCGGAGAAATAGCTTCTTATCTACCGATACTGCTTACCACCCTAGGTGTGGTGGGTTTATTGTCCTCTTCGGACACTCCTAGTAGCGACGGACGGGTTTCTGGCATAAGGCTCGCTGGATTTGGGGCTTTACTCTTGGCGCTTGGCGGTTATACCCCATTGGCCCCCCTCCTCTACCACCTCCCCCTCTACGGTAAACAGAGGTTACCGTCGCGCAATATGTTCGGATTCGATCTAGCAATGTCAATCCTCGCAGGCTTGGTTTGGACGAAAGTTAGCTCCAAGGGCAAGCCACTTTCGGGGACCGGGAGACGAGTCGTGTACGTCATCGGATCGATCGGTGTCATAATCGCCGCAGGATTCTTTCTTGACACCAGCCTCTTGTACTCGATTTTAAGTACTCCACGGCAAATTTCAGGTTTCAGCACCAACATGGCGATCTACGTGGCGCTTAGTTGTGCATTAATCGTTGCCACCACGGCAGTAATTGCCACCTCGAGGTCCGGTGGTCTGAGGAGAAGTGCAAGTACCGCACTTGCGCTGCTGGCACTGCTAGATATCGGAGTCTTCTCCTACTCGACGGTTGTCGAACAGACCCCGCCGACCTATCTCTATTCGCCGAGTGGAACTACACTGGCGAAACTCAAGTCATTGGTCGGACCAGCCGGACGCTTCGGGATATACGACCCGAACCTCTACTCATATTTTGCCCAAAATAGCGCACTGTCGGTAAATTCGAATATTTACAGCCAGGTACCTTCGGTCCAGGGGTACTCAAGTCTTTCGCTAGGAAACTACGACGCCCTCACCGGGTCCCACTTCATGGGGACTATGAAGGTGTCAGCTATCAACTCGGTCATGCACGATATCTATAACATGAATCTGCTTGAGACGAATTCGTACTACTTTCTAAACGGTGTCGGCTCATCGGCTGCAAAGAGTGCCCCTCTCTCACCTTCCGCTCCCAGCTTTACCAATTCGCCTGTCCAAACAGGGGGTTTTTTCGGCGGAAACTTCAACGTGCTACGCCTCCTGATTTCAACGCCGCGGGGAATGGATACCCAGTGTCTTGACAGACTTTCCCTGCTTACCTCCTCCGGAGGGAAGATCAAGGCATCCTCGGCGGTGGCCACGACTACTCCCAACGGCAATCCGATACAAGAGGTGAGTTTCCTCCAGCCCACGAGCGCCGTTGGATTTCAAATCCCGCCTTGTAATGGCCTTCCATCAAGCGATGGATACCCAGACCTCGGGATTCGCCTGCAGACACCGAATCACAACTACGACCTCACCGGTAGTGAGATCACCTATTTGACGCCGAAAAATTGGCACTACATCGAGAACATAGGAAGTTTGGCCATCTATGCCTCAAATCACCCGAAAACCTCGATCTTCTCGCTAGGCAACGGTGTAAAGGTCGACTCCTTCTCGATTTCGACCGCAGGAGCACTGACTTTGAAGGTGCATGCGGTGCAACCCTCGACGATAACTTGGAACGAGAACTATGCACCTTCATGGAACGAGACGGTCACTAATTCCCAAGGAACTAATAGGCCAGCCCTCCATAGTGCTGCTAACTCGACGCTGATTTCCATTTCGGTTCCAAAAGGAATCTCGAAAATTGAGCTGAGCTATCGTGCTCCGATGCTTCTTGTGGGGTTCTATATCTCTATCTGCTCTTTCGTGTTGGCCCTAGGGATACTCTTGTGGACCAGATTCCATAGCCGAAAAACGGGCACCTGGAAGAGCGGCAGGATGCAAATTAGCGTCTATGACATCAGACGCGGCTAGTCGACGACGTTAGCTTCCAAGGCATTGGCTCCCGTTTCTTGAGTCGTCGCGAAAAGAAAGCGGTTTAAAAAAGCGAACTTTGCAAACCACAGGACGGCAAACGATCCAATGTATGCACCAGATACGAACAAAACTGCGGCGCTAGAGTGAGGAGGCCCCGCAATTGAAGAGTGGCTACTCGCAAAGTCGGTAGACCAAGTCGAGAAGACCAACCCTATAATCGCCATGATGAGGTAAGGAACGACCTCTTTGGAAAGTGACGACCTATCCCTCTTTTGCCAAGCCCAGTTACGGTTTAGAAAGTAGGAAGGGACTGCCCCGACCAAAGTGGCAAATATCGCCGAGCCCCTCGCTTCAAAGAGATGAAATACTCCAAAGCTAAGTATCAGGGTCACGTAGGACACAACGGCGGACACTCCGGACCCGACGGCATACTTCACGAACTTCTTAGACAGGTCCGATCTCATAGAGCGCTCTACGAGCCGCCCGAGTGGACCTTGGGAATTAATCACCACTACTATCTTATCCACGACTAGAATGAATACCCTACGTCGTAGTACTCGCAGTCGGGTTCCGCCACGAGTATCAAAGCCCAAGGAGGTCAATTTAAAGTGCGGGTGCTTGTAACCGGGGGGTCAGGCTTCATTGGTACCCGACTGACAAAAAGACTTGTCCAGGAGGGCTACCAGGTAATAGTGGTCGATTTGAAGGAGCCCAGGGTTGACGGGGTTGAATACCACCAGTGCGACATCAGGGACGCCAATTCGGTTGCAATTGCCTTCGGATTCCAGCCCGAATCGGTGGTTCATCTTGCCGCAATGACCTCGGTCTTG
>JAKAPB010000203.1 GCA_021823045.1 Actinomycetes bacterium
CTCTCATAGGCCCGTATCAGCACCAGTTTCTACCCCGCTCATCCCCGCCCGCATAAGAGCCGCAACTAACGAACTGCCTTGTAGTAACCCTCCCTTTTGATCTCTTCGTTGGCGAAGATGCCCGCCGCCCTGCTAGCTACCTCCGATACCCTGTCGAGCGGGACTATCGCAATCCCGTCGCCATCACCGACGACTACGTCCCCCGGGGAGACAACAACGCCGCCTATCGCCACGTTGCAAAGTAACTTTCCCGGTCCGAACTTGAAGGGACCAGCTGGCGAAATAGCGCTAGCGAACACGGCAAAGCCCAACTCCGCTATAGCTTCGGCGTCTCTGACCGCTCCGTCAATCACGATTCCAGCCACCCCGGCGAGTTTTGCTCGAGTTGCGATCAGCTCACCGATCAAGGCCCTAGTGCCGTCGCCACCACCGTTGATCACCATGACATCACCGGGCCGCACCAGTGCTAGCGCTTTATGAATAGCCAGGTTATCGCCCGAACGAGTCCAAATCGTAAAGGCGCTTCCACAGACCCTTGCTCCCTTCCAGATTGGAGCTATCCCGGACCCGACTATGCCAAGTCTGTCCATTGCGTCCCCGATATTCGCCACTGGCAGTCCGGCGACCTTTAGCGCTTCCGTGGGATCACAGCGACGATAATCGAGGTCACCGACCTCGATCTCAAATGGATCAGCCATCGTTGCCTCGCAGCGGCATCGGGTACTCGTTGGCGTTTAGTACCCAGCCTTCTACCTCGGAAAAGTCAAATCTTGGCGGAGCGAAGATGTCCACTAGTTGATTGATTCCCTGCGACACCTGTTGGGATGTGTGAATCGATTTTGGTGGAATCACCGCAAGCGACGGACCAGCACAGATTGCGTGCTCGTCCTGTCGCCAGTAGCGAAGGTCCGTTCCCCATGGCCAGCGGACATGGTGGACAAAGGATCCGTCAAGCACCAGCGATCCTTGCTCAAAGTCTTCATGGACATGCGGGGACATCTTGGTCACATCCCTAGGTCCGGGTCGTGGCTCAGAGAAATTGATCATCAGATTACTGCTCCGCCAGATCCGCCCAAAACGACCCGGCTGGGGTTCGACATCGAGGGAGTAGATCCTCACTCGATAACCCTCTGGAGGTGCTGGCCAGGGCTCGAAAGGGGCGACGTTTGGTTTAGGCGACAGGTAGGAGTCGGCATTCACGCTTGCCTCGGCGAGGTCAGTTGCTGCGGCGGAAAAGATCCTTACTATTCGCCCAGTCGTCTCTAATCGGACCTCGCTTACCCCCGGCGGAACAATCACCAGGCTCCTAGCCGGTATGTCATAGGTCCCAGATCCCGAGGTTATCTTGGCTTCCACGGAGTTGTCCGGGAGGAGTATCACGTATTCGTCGGGCTGCTCGTCACGACGCAGTACGGCACTTGGGTCTAGAATCGAATAGGCCACCACGAAACTTTGTCCTCGGGTCAGCCAGGTCTTTTCGACATCCGATTGGATGTCCGGCGCCGACTCGTAAAAGTTAGCAAAATCGAGTCCGCCCATTTCCCCGTTGGTAGGGGTACCGGCTAGACCCTTCAACTTTCCCCTTGGGTCTGTATCCACAAAAGCCATCTAGCAACTGCTCCTAATCTTCTCTACACAAATTCATCTTCTCGCCCATCTCTGCGCTTTCAGCGTGGTCTTTAAGACGGATCGAACTGGGCTATATACATCCCGGCGTTGAAATCGGTTAGGTAGGCGATTCCCTCTCGATCCACGTAAACGTCCGCAGTATGGAGGGAAAGCGGCCGACCCTTTCTCCGCTCGGTCATCTTTTCCGGCAGCGGTGGTACGAAGAAACCGATCTCCTCCGGACGAAATGGATTACCGATGTCGAAGACCCTCAGTCCTGCATTCTGATAGGTCGCAAAGATGATCTTCGAGCTTTGAAAGGAACCCTCGCGATTCTCATGAAAGTTATGCGGTCCAAAGTGGCCGGGAAAGCTGCAGTAGTCCCGGTCAGAAGGGGTTGGAAGGGTGGAGATGCTGACCGGATTTGACTTCTCCCTGATATCGAATACCCAGGAGTACTTCACCTGATCGGCACAGTTATCCAGGACCGCCTCATCCGCTACGAGCAGCAGATCTCGGTCTAAAAGTGGAAGACATGAATGGGTCCCACCACCAAATGGCGGACACCAGTTCCGATGGACTAGCAGCTTTGGATTAGCCGGGTCTTTTACGTCGACGATAGTTAGTCCACCATCACGCCAACCGCCGTATGCTATTCCATCGGCCACTACGGCATGATGCAGCGCAACCCTTCCGTAGAAGTTGTGGGTCTCACCACCATCACGCCACATCCCAGGGATCCACCACCTTCCGGCTTCGACCGGTTTGGTGGGGTCGATCATGTCGATAATCAGGAGTATGTGATCGGTATATCCGTCGAGCAATGCCGAAGCGTAAGCGTACCTGCCGCCGTCATACCAAATACGATGGAGTCCACAACCCTCAACCGGGAGGTATCCGATCTGTCGTGGATTAGCGGGATCAGCTATGTCATAGACTCGCATCCCAGCGGCAAAATCCTCCCCGCGCTTACCGTACATCGATGAGTGGACACCGTCAATCGACTTGCCGTAGTATTCGGTTTCAATCGGCTTGACCATGTAGAAGTCGACTGAGTCGATCACAAGTAGGAGATCTTCATGGGTTTGGAGGTGGATGTGCCATGAGTTCTTCGCACCATCGAGGAAGTTCACGGCTTTGGGGCTTCGAGGGTCAGAGACATCGATAACGCTGACGCCTTCATTCTTTCCGATGTAGGCGTGCTTTTTGTTGACCATCACCTGAGTACCGCCAGGCATGCCCCCTTGGTCGCTGTAACCAAGGAAGTTCATGTTCCACGAGCGAAGTTCTTGCTGATCGTCAGCGGTCATATCTCTGTCCTTTCAGGCTCTCTGGATTGACGAGGTTCTTTGGAACCCCTCCTTCAAACATGGTGAGCAAGTTTTCAAAGGCGAGCATCGCCATCGCAGCTCTCAGATCCTTATTCCACGCAGCCATATGCGGTGTAGTAATAACATTTGACAGGCTAAGCAGCTCGTCATCGGGACTTGGGGGCTCGGGGTTGAATACGTCAAAGGCTGCTCCAGCTAGCTGTTGACTCTTGAGCATGGCTTTGAGGGTTTCAGAGTGGACGAGATTGCCCCGAGCGGTATTTACGAGAAGTGCTCCCTTTTTCATCATCGATAGGCGATGTTCGTCGAGTAGAGGCGGTTCGCTGGCAGCCACTCCCGGTGCATGCAGGGTGACTAAGTCAGACTCGGCGAGTAGCTGATCCAACCCAACGGCCTCGACACCCGTCGGCGGGTCGAAACTCTTGAGGTCATAGACCAAGATCCTAGCCCCCCAACCCGTGAGTCTCTTGGCGACCGCTCTACCGATGTGTCCAAAACCCACAATTCCAATAGTCCGACCGAAAAGTGTTCCAGACATATGCTCTGGATCCTTCCAGCCACCACCTCGTAGCCAGGCGGTGTTGTAGAAGTCGAGCCTCTTCAAAAGAGCGAGCATAAGGGCAATACAGTGCTCGGCGACGACGTCAACTTCAAGCTCGACAGGGGTGTTGGCGACCATTATGCCGAATTCGGAAGCAGCCGCCATATCGATTACTTCTGTTCCAATACCGAGTTTCAAAATGAATCTAAGGTCACCCAGTGACTCCATCACGCTGCGGGTAATAAAAGCCCCACTCGCCCCCAAAAGCGCTGCGTGGCCCGATGCTTTCGATATGAGCTCGGACTCGGCGATCTTAACCCTCGCTTTGCCAGTTGACGCCAACGGTGCACCCATCGTGACCCTTACGCCACGCTGAATCAACCAGTCCAGTGGATAGTCCAGGGGATCGTAGACATAAACCCCCCGTTCAAACAGGTTGCGATTACCTTTGTCTTGCACAAGTCACCCTTCGCATTACTTTCAAATCACATGACTTTCGCCGAAGCGAGATTCGCCAGAGGCCATTGGAGCATTCGACCTTTATTCAGAAACTACATCCCGTCGGTATATTCTGGATACATCTTTGCGTTACTTTATCCATACAAAACCAAAACATCAAGTCCTGTATCCAGTTTATAATTAACAAATCCGACTGCCGACGGTTTAGCTCTGATATTTTTCACCGCCTTTCGACTCTTACGGGCGGACTCTTTAACGCCTCACCGCTATTACACCACCTTTACCTGGGCTTCTCAGCCGAATTGGGCTATTTTGCGTTATCGGTACACCTAAATAGGGGGCATTCAAACCAGTAGATTAATTAGAACTGCTTAGACATTCGCTACTTATTTCTGTATCCACTTCTTGCAGTAGGTGCATCAAAACCGGATTAACCTGCGACACAGCGGCTAACACCTTCCCACTGCATGCACAGCCCATTTAAAATGACTCTCGGGCCTTGGACCGCCGCCCAGATTTCTTTCGGATGGTGAATTGAAGCCCCTCCGATATAGACGGCTCATCGCAGCCCTTGGGTTTTAACTTCGCACTCCTTGATCCGAAAGAGCACCCGGAGCTCCTCTGAAATGTGCCAGGCAAAAAGGGCCTCACTTTGTAAGCAGCTGGTTGGCTCTGCTATCTATTGCGCTAGGGTGAGGGGCGTCTGCCGTCACATTGAGGTGGTTCTGATGCCTGATAGTGACCGCTATCTGGCCTTGGCTTGGGATTTCTGCCGATTGGGTATACTAATTATTGCGGAGTTGCAAAGTCTCTCCGGCGTTTCTCCTTCCTTTGAGATGTATTTCTG